>JAJEEZ010000551.1:0-23426 GCA_022820705.1 Candidatus Latescibacterota bacterium
GCCAAGTGGAAGGAGTAAATCGTAGCGGTTAGATTTTAACCGATGCTGAATACTAACCCGCCCTTGTCCTGCTGTAACGTTGGGACAAGGGCGGGTTAGATTTTAACCCTTAACAGGACATGACACAATACGTGCCGGTTGCGCTTTGGGACCAAGTTAGAGAATAACTGGTCCACCGAGTGCAAGTGGGCTACATTGGCAGGCCGCGACCTGACCCCGTCGCAACTCATTGCTATAGACCACGAACTAAACTACCGTGCCGACTACAAGGACAAGCGCGACGCTGCCAACGCACTCGGCGTGTCTGTGTCCTTCGTGGACGGCTTCGACAAGGCGCGTAACACCATTAGCGCCAATCCGGCCCCGCGCGGCGGCGAAATGCTCTCGAAAATGAAGCACGGTCATATGACCGTCGCGGATTACAAGCGCATCGCCAACACCAGTCGTCAGGCGAAGAAAATGCGTGGGATTCTCGCTGCGAACGACATACCGTTCCAGAAAGAAACTTACGTGGACTTCCGCAAAGCGGACTCGGCTATGAATTACTTTGCCGATCTCGCCGACACGCTCAAGGAATTGGGCGACGACGTGCTGGAAACGCTCGAAGAGGCCGAATTTCCTAAGTCCTACTTGCCCAAGCGCGACGGGGACGGAGACGAAGAGGAAGAGGCCAAGCGCGTTTATCTGGTGGACGGTGAATCGCAGACGGTCATTCTCGGCTGCGAAGATGTTACCATCATCTGCATCCACGACGACGCAGAGAAGGTGGCAGAAGTAGCGAACCTCATCGCCGACAACGTGCCCGGCACAGACTTGGTTGAGGACACCGCCGCGACCTACATCTCAATCTGGAAGGACTAAACCACTGATGTGGTTATCCTCTAACCAGAGCACCATTTAACATCCAACCCCTTGTCCCTGATTCACTTGGGGACAGGGGGTTGGTTATCCTCTAACCAAACGGAGAAATAGCAATGAGAATCGCAATACGTGTAGCCTTACTCGTCCTTTGTCTACCGGCTTGGGATTGGATTATCTTCAATACTCAAGAGTATAGTAGCGGACACGCCCAAGCCCAGGATGCTGAGCCGATCTTTAAAACTCCGTGCAGCGGGGTAAAGATAGACGGGAACTGGCAGCGGATAGTCGCGGATGACGATGTAGAGGTGCTTACCGCTCAAAAGGTGATAGGTTGTGTTATTGGCATAGGCACGGCCACTATAACTCCTCAAGGGGAGCCAAAGAACAGAGTTTTGCAGTTATATTCTGTTACCAGAATAACTCTCCACGCAGATGATCGGCTCAGCTACGAATTGATGTTGCACCATAAGGACGCTGTCGAGCAGATTGTGCTGGTAAATATGGATATGCACACAGACGGCACAATGACTTTTGACGGTAAGCGATTCAAGCGAAGTAAGTAATGCGCGAAATTCGTCCTGATGGCGTTTACGAAATAGGTGAGCTGACTAAGCAAATCTTGGCCGAAGGCACTACCGTTATCAGCATGTTGCAACGTGCTAATTTCGGTATCCTCATACTGAACGACAGAGAAACGCTTTCTGATTGGACTAAGCCTGATTTTCGGCCTCGCCGTTGTGATTCTGCTGAACAATTCGTGCGCCGGGATAACCCCCACGCTAATCATCGAGACAACGCCGTGCAGTGATGTGAACGTAGAAGGGACGTGAGGGCGCGAACATAGCTCCGGCAATGTGCAAGCTGTAGGCATATCCCGTCTGCGGGGGTGTGTTGTTCTTCTCAGTTACGTTACTCTCGATTCGGATGGGGAGCTACTCGAAGAGAGTAGCCAGCTACATTCCATCATCAGCGTAGAGCAGTATTCTGATTGGACGCGTTACACCCTTATGCGTTTAGAGGGCGGACAGGATACGCTCAAAGTGTAGGTGTGGAGATTCTGTCAGACGATGCGCTTATGCTCGGAACTGAACGCTTTGAGAGACATGAGTAATAGAATACTCGCATTAGTTAAATTTTAACTCTTCACTGAACAGGAGCATCAATACGATGCAACTACTTGAAAATAAAGGTATTGGCTTATTATGGCTTATTATGGCTTATTCACAGGCCAATACGATGCAACTGCTTGAAAACGCCACTCACCACTGAAATTTGATACTATGAAAAAGCGAATCCTCGGCCGCACAGGCCTAGCCGTGAGCGAGCTGTCGCTCGGCGGGCTTTTTGTCTCGTCCCATGGCGCGGCCTTCGAGCAGAGCAAGCAGGCCGTGCTGCGAGCGCTCGAATTAGGGGTCAATTACATCGACACCGCACCGACCTATTTCGACAGCGAAGAAGTCTTGGGCAAGGCATTGGAAGGCGTGGAAACGCCCTTTTACCTTTCGACCAAGATCGGGGGACGCCTCACCCCTTTCCTGCCGCAGGATCCTGCCTGCTTGCGGCGCTCGGTGGAGGAAAGCCTAGCGCGCCTCAAGCGCGACCGCGTCGATATCCTGATGGTCCACGAGCCAGACCGGCCAAGGATGTACGATTGGTGGGCCGACGAGGAATACAACGGCCCAGTATTAGAGGTTCTAGACGAACTCAAGCAGGAAGGCCGCGTCGATTACATCGGCCTAGGATCGACCACGGCCTACCACATCGAACCTATCATCCGCACGGGTCGCTTCGACATCCTGCTCACCGCGCTCAACTACAGCTTGCTCTGGCGCGAGGCCGCGCACTGCGCCTTGCCAGCGGCGCACGAACACAACATGGGCATCGTCATCGGCTCGCCACTGCAAATGGGCGCGCTCTCCCCGGCCCACGAGAAAGAAATACGGCGAGGAGTGCTGTGGTTGGGTCAGCCGCGCCAGCAGCAGTTTTGCGCCCTCTACGACTTTGCCCGCGAAGTCGGTATTTCCCTGCCCGAACTAAGCCTGCGCTTCGTGCTCTCCGACCCGCGCGTCTCCTGCGCCCTGATGGGAGCTCGCTCGCAGGCGGAGGTCGAAGAGAACGCCGCTGCGGTCGCCAACGGCCCCTTGAGCAGCGAAGTACTCACCCGACTCGACCAAATCGCCGCCATGGTGCCCTTCCGTCCTTGCGAAGAACCCTTCGTCCTGCCGCTAGGCCGGGCGTACGCTGGGCTAGGACAGGCCCGATAGATATCTCTCAGACCGGCGGCGCTTCGAGAAAAACGCGCACCCCCATATCGGCGTAGCGCGATCGGCTCTCGGCCGTGCCGTTGCGGAAACAGACTGCGGTATCCGTGCCCTGCAAGGCCTCGACCACGTGGCGCACGCAATCGTCAACGCTTTTGAGATGGGGATGTCCCCGGTGGTTTAGATCCATTTGCAGGTCAGTAGGGCCAAAAGAGAGGCAATCGACCCCAGGCCGCGCCAAGTTAAATGCACTCGTCGCGGCCGCCACCGATTCGACTTGCAGCCACAGCACCCCGTACTGATTCCACCAATCCGCATACGCCTGGGGGCCGCCGCTCGCGTCGCCGACGCGGGCACCGCCGCCGTGGCTGCGCACCCCTTGCGGCAAATAGTAAAAATTGGCCACGGCCTCCTCAGCGGTCGCCACGGTCGCCACTTGGGGTACTTCGATCCCCGAAGGCCCCAAGTCCAAGCAGTTGCCGATCAGGTACGTGTGGCGAGTGTGCTTGATGCGAAAGTGCAGCGGCAGGTCAAACTCCCCAATCATGCCCGCCAAGGCGACCAAGCGGTCTTCGCTATAGGGCGAGTGTTGGCTGTCGGTAAAGACAAAATCGCACGCGCCCAATTCGGCGATGCGCTTGAAGGCGTCGCGCTCAATATCGCCGCGGATGCCAAACCCCACCACCTGTTCGCCCCGCTTGATCTTCTGCTTCAAATTCGCTGCCATGCTCGCGTCTCCTTTAAGAAAATGCCAATGCCTCGGTTAGGCGTACAGCCCCAATAGGCTAGCCACCAGCCAGAGCAGGGTGTTGACCTGCAAAGGCCGATCACTCCAGACGACTGTCGTCGGATCGTCCCCCTGCCCCCGGTGATACACTAGATAGAGATAGCGCAACACGCCGTAGAGCACAAAAGGAATCGTCCACTGCAATCGCGCATCTTCTGCGCCACCCACCCCCATCGCGTACAGCGCGTAGCAGATCACAGTCACGGCCGTCAGGACGGCGATCATTTGATCGAGGAAAGCCACGCTGTATTCTTCGAGAATAGCGCGGTGATTCGCGGCATCATCCGCGAGTTGCACGATCTCCTGCCGACGCTTGACCGCCGCCATAAAGAGCACCAGCGCGAAGATACAGACGATAAACCAAGTGGAAATAGACACCTCAATGACCACGCCGCCGCCGACGGCACGCAGCAGGTAACACGCGGCCACGATCAGCACATCCACCAACACCACGTGCTTGAGCCGGAGCGAGTACGCCGCGTTGAGTGCCGCGTAGAGCACGGCCACCCACCCCAAATGGGGATGCAGCCAAAACGCACAGGCCAACGCAAGGGCCAACGCGACCAAAGCCGCCCCCCAAGCCAATGCAACCGACAGGTGGCCGGCGGCAATCGGCCGATGGCACTTTTGGGGATGCAGGCGGTCGTACTGGCGGTCGAAGATGTCGTTGAACAAATAGACGCCGCCGCTCAGCAGGACGAAACAGAGGGCCGCTCCTAAGCTGCGGACCAAGTAGGAAACGTCAAATAGATGTTCGGAAAAGACGAGGGCGGGAAAGACGAAGACATTCTTGATCCACTGCCGGGGGCGCATGGACCAGAGAATGTAGTAGAGCGACAAAACGAGGCTATGCTTCGGCACAACCGGAGATGAGAGGCCGTTCAGACCTCCATGATCTCCTTTTCCTTGTTCTCGATGATCTCGTCAATGGAGGCCACGTATTCAGCGGTCAAATCCTGCACCTTTTTCTGCGCGCTGCGCGACTCGTCTTCGGAGATGTCCCCGTCCTTTTGCGCTTCCTGGAGCAAGTCGATCCCGTCGCGCCGCGCATGGCGCACGGCAACTCGCCCTTCCTCGGCTCGATGCCGGGCGACTTTGGTAATTTCTACCCGCCGCTCCTCGGTCAGTTCGGGAATGGGCAGCCGGATGATGGTGCCGTCGTTGGCCGGGTTGAGCCCCAGGCTCTTGTCGGCGAGAATGGCCTTTTCAATCACGGGAATCAACGCCGCCTCCCAAGGCTTGATCGCCAACAAGCGCGGCTCGGGGACGCTGATCGTCGCCACCTGATTGAGCGGTGTCTGTTGACCGTAGTAATCCACCCGCACATTGTCGAGCATGGCGGCCGAGGCCCGCCCCGTGCGGATAGAGGCTAAGTCGCGGCGCAGGGACTCAATGGCCTTATCCATAGCCTCTTTTACTGTTTCAAGGACCTCTTCCAACATGGCGGCCTCAATGTGTTTTCAGGCGTCTTCCCCCAAGACGAACCGCTCAAAGCGACGCACGGTGATTTTCTCGCCGATTTTGGCGGTTATCTCGGTGACCAATTCGCCGACGGTCTGGTCGGGATTTTTGACGAAGACCTGTTCCATTAGGCAGTTTTCCTGATAGAACTTCTCCATCCGGCCCTCGACGATTTTCTCGGCAATATGCTCGGGCTTGCCTTCATTTTTGGCCTGTTCGAGAAAGATGGCCCGCTCCCTTTCCACGGCGTCGGCGGGAACGCCCTCCCGATCGACCGCCAAAGGCTGGGAGGCGGCAATGTGCATGGCCACATCCTTGGCAAAGGTCTGGAAGTCGTCGGTACGCGCGACGAAGTCGGTTTCGCAGTTGACCTCTAGCAGCACGCCCAAGCGGCTACCCTGGTGAATATACGCTTGGATCAGGCCCTCGCTGGCGTCGCGACCGGCTCGCTTCTCCACCGCGGACAGGCCCTGCTTGCGCAAGTATTCAATGGCCTTTTCGCTGTCGCCGTCAGTTTCTTGTAGGGCTTTCTTGCAATCCATCATGCCCAAGCCCGTTTTCTCCCGGAGCATTCGTACGCTTTGTGCGGTAATCTGAGTCATCGTCGTTTGCTTTCAAAAGTAGTTGATCTAAACTATGCGGTAGCCTCAGCTACATCCGCTGGGGCCTCTTCGGCTTGTTCGGTCTCTACGGCCTCTTCGGCCTCTTGCTTGTCGTCGCGCGCCGCTTTCTCGGCCTCGGCTTCGGCCCTACCCTCAATCACCGCGTCGGCAATGAGGCGCGTGACGAGAGCGATCGAGCGGATGGCATCGTCGTTGCCGGGAATCGGATAGGTCACCAAGTCGGGATCGCAATTGGTATCGACGATGGCCACGGAGGGGATACCCAACTTGGCCGCTTCGCGCACAGCGATGTGCTCCTTCTTGATGTCTATGATAAAGACCAAGCCGGGCAAGCCACCCATGTTGCGGATGCCGGCCAAGGTACGCTGGAGTCGGGCGCGTTCTTTTTCGAGCAGCAGAACTTCTTTTTTCTTGAGATTATCGTAGGTGCCGTCAGCCGAGATGCGGTCGAGATGCTCTAGGTGCCGGATGCTTTGGCGGATAGTCTGCCAGTTGGTCAGCATCCCGCCGAGCCAGCGCTCGGTGACGTGAAACATGCCACAGCGCTCGGCTTCCTGTCGCACGAGTTCGGCGGCCTGTTTCTTCGTGCCGACAAAGAACACGGCGCGCCCGGCGCGCACCGTCTGGCGCACGGCCTCGCAAGCGGCCTCGACCTTGCCGACCGTCTTTTGCAGGTCGATGATGTGGATGCCGTTGCGCTCAGTGAAGATGTAGGGCCGCATCTTGGGGTTCCAACGCCGGGTCTGGTGCCCGAAGTGGGTCCCCGCTTCCAGCAAGTCGCGGATAGTGAAGTCAGCCATGATCGCTCCTAAATGTTAGTTGGGCCTCCGCTTCCTTCATCTACACACAGAAGCCCCGCAGACGCCGAACGCCCACGGGACACTCTCTGCCGTGCATCGGGAAGCGTGTGTATTGGAATGGAACTAGCGCTTGGAGAATTGGAAGCGCTTGCGCGCGCCAGCCAATCCGTACTTCTTGCGCTCTTTCTCGCGGGCATCGCGCGTCAAAAAGCCGCCTTTCTTCAACACTTCCCGCTTCTGCGGGTCGTACTGCACCAAGGCGCGGGCAATGCCCAAACTCGCGGCACCAGCTTGACCGCGCAGGCCGCCGCCACGAGTGGAAATGTGGATGTCGAACGCGTTTCGCGTCTCGGTCAAATCCAGAGGCTGCACGAGAATCATCTCTAGGGAATCTAGGCGCAGGTATTCGCTGATCGCGCGACCGTTCATGTAGATAGTGCCATTGCCGAGCTGCATGCGCACTCGGGCGACCGAGGTCTTTCTGCGGCCGGTCGCTTCATAGTTTTCTGCGGGCATGGGCGCGTTGCCTTTGGCTTAAAGTTCGAGAGGCTGGGGGTTTTGCGCTTGGTGCCGGTGTTCGCCGCCGGCATAAATGCGGAGCTTCTTTAGCTGCATCCTGCCCAGCTTAGTGTGCGGCAGCATACCCCGCACGGCCTTGCGGATGATGCGGTCGGGATGCCGTTCGGCCATGCGGCTGTAAGGCGTGACCCGCAAGCCACCTGGATAGCCGGTGTGGCGGTAATAGACCTTTTTTTCGGCCTTATTGCCCGTGACTTTTACCTTGTCGGCATTAATCACGATGACGTGGTCGCCCACATCGACATGTGGAGCGTATTCGGGCTTGCCCTTGCCGCGCAGCACTTGGGCGATTTCCGAAGCCAGCCTCCCTAGTACCTTATCGGTGGCATCAATCACAAACCACTGCCGCTTGATGTCGCCCGCTTTAGGGGCGTAGGTAATGTCATTCATCGTCTTTTCTCAGATTATATAGAAATTATTTAACCTAAGCCCTCTATCCGTGCTTGTCAACGCCTGCGCCACCAGCGCCAGAGTAGCACCACTCCCACTAAGCATAGGATCCCCACCAATAATCTATTGTATTGTGCGAGCAACTCCGTGACCTGTTCCCAGTTTTCACCCACCAAAATTCCGGCGTAAAGCAGCAATCCGTTCCAAACTGCCATGCCGATCGCGCCGCAGAGCGCGACGGTCGGCCAAGGCATGCGTCCCAGACCAGCACCGATGGCGATGACCGACCGAATGCCGCTTAAAAATCGGTTGCCTAAAATGAGCGCGACGCCGTAGCGATTGAGCCACCGCTCGGCTTGATCCAGTTTCACCGTGCCCCGACGGCCGGCGAAAAAGGCGCGCCCCCGACTATAACCCAAATAGTACATGACTAAAAAGCCGGCCATGCCCCCGACACAAGTAGCAAAAAAAACTGGCCATATATCCAAAAGGCCGCGCCCGACCAAATAGGCGCTGAACACCACCACCGTATCGCCGGGTATAGGTGGCACAATGTTTTCCAAAAAGGCGCTAAGCAACAAGATGCCATACGCCCACAGTGGATCAACGCCAGACAAGGCCGCGAGTAAGGAATCCAAATATTCTGCCATGCTTTACAGCGCCAAAAGGACCACAGCTTGAGCTTCCATGCCTTCCTCCCGCCCGACAAACCCCAAACGTTCAGTCGTGGTGGCCTTGAGCGAGACCTGCCCCACGTCTAGGCCCAAGGTCGTCGCTAGCGTTTGGCGCATCGCAGCTATGTGCGGCGCGAGCTTGGGCCGCTGGGCCGCAACGACCGCGTCGATGTGCAGGACCCGCGCCCCTCGTTCCGCTATCAGGGTACCGACCTGCTTGAGCAGCACCAAGCTCGATATGTCTTTGTATTGCGCGTCCGAGTCGGGGAAGAGCTGGCCGATATCTCCGGCCGCCAAGGCACCCAAGAGCGCGTCGATTACGGCATGTGTCAACACATCCGCGTCCGAGTGGCCCGCCAACCCCCGATCAAAAGGCACGGAGACTCCGCCCAAAATTAGAGGCCGCCCCTCCTCCAAGCGATGCACGTCGTAGCCCTGTCCTATGCGCAAGCCCATAGCAGGCACCTCCTCTCTTGCGCGCACTCGCCACTCGGCCCAAGCCAAATCCTCGGGCGTGGTCAGCTTCCGGTTGTCGGCTTCGCCGGGCACGACACAGACTGTGTGACCCAGCCGCTCGACTAGCGCGGCGTCGTCCGTGGCCACCGCGTCGGTTCCGGCCGCGTGGTACGCCCTCAGCAGCAACTCGCGGTCAAATCCCTGCGGGGTCTGCGCCTGCCACAGCCGCTCGCGGCGCGGCGTGCCAACGACCCGATCGTCCGCCACTTCCTTGATCGTCTCTACTACCGGCAAAGCGGGCAGCGCCGCTCCGTGCTCGCGAGTAGCGGCGACCACCCGCTCCAGCAGCCTCTCCGAAATAAACGGCCGCACGGCATCGTGTACCAAAACCATATCGGCGCGAGTCTCCAGCAAGCCTCGATACACAGATGCGCTGCGCTCAGCACCCCCAGGCACAAGGGCGGTGACTTTGGCAAAGCCCCCACTTTCACTCAATTGGCTACGGCAATAGTCCATGTCCTCGCTCCGCACGACCAAGACAATATCAGTCACCAGCGGGCTAGCTTCGAGACGCGCGAGCACGTGCCAGAGTACAAGCCGGCCCCCTAACGGGAGGTACTGTTTGGGTCGATTTGCTCCCATGCGCTGCCCCCGGCCGGCGGCCGGGATGATGGCGGTTATATTTTCCACGATCTCACACAATCATCATGGCATCGCCATAGCTGTAAAAGCGATAGCCCCGCTCTATGGCCTCGCGGTAGGTGGCCAAAAGCCGTTCCCGCCCGACAAACGCCGCCACGAGCAATAACAGACTCGAACGCGGCAGGTGAAAATTCGTCACCAACGTATCGACCGCCTTGAATGCGTAGGGCGGATAGATAAACGCATCGGCAAATCCTCCGCAGGCGCGCACATACCCTTCAGCATCAACGCTTGACTCCAAGGTCCGCACCACGGTAGTACCTACGGCGACGATGCGTCCACCACTCGCGCGACAACGCCTGAGCGCGGCCGCCACCGACTCGTCGATTTCACAGTATTCAGGCTCGAGTACATGCTGGCGCGGGTCCGCGCAGCGCACCGGCTCGAACGTGCCTGGCCCCACGTGCAAAAGCACCTTCAGGACCGCCACGCCCTTGGCCGCGATCTCAGCGATTAACTGAGGGGTAAAGTGCAGGCCGGCCGTGGGGGCGGCAACAGCCCCTGGACGCGCCGCATAGATAGTCTGATAGCGCTCCCGATCCGCAGCTTCGGGCGGACGCCGAATATAGGGCGGTAGCGGTATTTCCCCGATCTCTTCTAGTCGCGCCAGCACGTCTTCAACGGCAAAGCGCACGCGAAACCGCCCCGGTGCAACCTGCTCGACGATGTGCGCTTCCACCGCTCCATCGCCAAACTCCAACCGCGTCTTTGGTTTTAAGCCCCGTCCAGGTCGCCCCATCGCTAGCCAATCGCCCGCAGTTAGCGGCCTAAGCAACAGAAGTTCAACCCGCCCTCCGGTAGCGACTTTACGCCCTTTGAGCCGAGCCGGCACGACCTGCGTTTGATTCAATACTAGGGCGTCGCCAGGCGCGAGCTGATCGACGATAGCCCCAAAGTGCAGGTGCTGCAACGAGCCATCCGCCCGGTTCAAGAGCAACAGACGCGCTTGATCGCGCTCGAGCGTTGGGCGTTGGGCGATCAGGGCATCGGGCAGGTCAAAGTCGTAGTCCACCAAGCGCATCGAGCGGTATCAACCTATCCCTAGGACTGAGTAGGACGCCACCGCGCATAGCGGAAAATGGTCCAGAGAATTTTGTACCCAGCCCGCAGCGTCCCGCTGAGCGTACCGGTGATTTTGGAAGTGCCGATGCGGCGGCGATAGCGCACGGGCACTTCGGCTGAGCGCAGGCCCAGCCGAGCGGCTTTGACCTGCATCTCCGCGGTCCAGCCAAAGTTGCGATCCTGCATCTCTAGCCGCATGAGCGCGTCGTAGCGCAATGCGCGAAAAGGCCCCAAATCCGTAAAAGTGACGCCGAACAACAGGCGGATTAAGAAGGTAGCCAACCAGTTGCCAAAGCGAGCCTGCGGCAAGAGAGCACCCTTTTCTCGCTGGCCCAAGACCCGAGATCCAATGACCATATCGGCACCGTCTGCGATAATCGGTCTTACTAGAGCCAGCATGTCCTCGGGGTAATCGCTGTAATCGCCGTCGAGAAAGACGACGATATCTGGGCCATCGAGATGGGCCATGCCCGTTAGACAGGCCTGACCGTAGCCACGGCACGACTCGCCAACGACGCAGGCCCCCAAGCAGCGGGCCACCTCGGCGGTGCGATCGGCCGAGCCATTATCGACGACGATAATCTGCTGTGCGATATCGGGTATGTCTTGCAGCACCTTGCCGATGGCTTCTTCTTCATCGCAGGCGGGAATGACAACGGCAATGGCCGGAGGCGAGTCCATGCGCTGGCACCGCAGGTGAAGTGCTGTTTAGAGATTTTCCTCCAACCAGAGGAAGAACAGATCCTGCGCCTCGGGCACATTGTTGAGCAATGCCCAACCGTGGTCAGCCGAGTCTGTAAAAACGCGCAAATCCTTCGGCTCGGCTGTCTGGGCCTCCAGATTGCGAGCGAAATCGACATAGCTGAGAATGACGTCCCCGGCCTGAATTTGATCCTGATCGCCCACCATAAAGAGCATGGACCGCGGACCAAACGATTCGAGGCCGGTCCCGATGACTAACGGTTCTAGCGAAGTGGATCCCCACAGCCCCGGCGAGAGGGAGATGCTGGTTTTTATTAGCTCGGGGAAAACGCCCGAACATATATAGGCTACATTGCCTCCCGAGCCGCTACCCACGACCGCGATGCGGCTGATATCGATCTTGGACTGACTCTGCAGCCAGACTAGCGCAGCGTGGACATCGAGAAAGCTCCGTTCCAAGTCAATCAATTCCAAGGTCAGTCGGTCGTTGGGCAGTGGAGTCTCGCCGTGCCCGCGCAGGTCGATGGCCAAGGCCGCGTAGCCGCGCTCGAGCAAGGCCACGTACGTGCCGGTGTTGTTCAACCAGTCGGCTTTGTTCCCGCCCAGATCGTGCAGGAGGATCACCACTGGCAGCGATTCGCCGGCCTGTGCCGTGCCAAAAAGTGCACTCACTTCGACACTGTCGATGGATGTGAAGCTAACGGCTGAAATGGGATAAACGCGCCCCTCCTCTTTCGGTAGATCGGGGCCGACGATCTGCAACTCTTCTTCCGAATCGCTGCACCCCGCGACTCCAATAGCGAGCACCCAAATCCACCTATACAGTATCTTGTTCATAAAAGCCATAATCCTCACCCAAAACGCGTTGCGAGCGCTCGCAATTGGCAACGCTCTTAATGTTCGTAACTCCTTGAATCTGAATAAACAATCTCCACCTCTAGCTGTCAACTTGATGCCTTGACGACAAAATTCTTTTGCCGTATGCTGCCGCCCTATGATCTGCGTTGAAAAACTCAGCCTCAGCTATCGCGGGGGCCTAGCCGCCTTGCGTTCCATTGACCTCCACATCAGCCCTCGGGAAAACATCTCCCTCATCGGGGCCAACGGTTCGGGCAAAACCACCCTCGCGCATTGCCTAAACGGACTACTACAGCCTCAAGAGGGTCGGGTCCTCGTCGATGGCATGGACGCTAGCGACCCAACCCAACTCAACTCCATCCGACAGCTAGTCGGCATGGTCTTGCAAAACCCAGACGATCAGCTAGTCGCCACCACGGTCGCCGATGAGTTGGCCTTTGGCCTAGAAAACCTAGCCCTAGCCAGCGATGAAATTTACCGCCGCGTCGAAGAAACGCTCGCCACTTTCGACCTCGAAGCCTATCGCCACTATCCGCCGCACAAGCTCTCCGGCGGTGAGAAACAGCGCGTGGCTATTGCCGCAGTAGTGGCGATGCGACCGCGCTATCTCGTCTTGGACGAATCGACAGCCCTGCTCGATCCCGGAGAAAGACAGCAAGTAGCCGAGTTGCTTCAGCGACTGCGCACCGCATATGGCATCGCGACCATACTCATTACCCACTCCCCAGAGGAAGCCGCTCGCACCGACCGCGTCATCGTCCTCCACGCGGGTCAGGTCTGTGCAGACGACCCCCCTGCCGCCCTTTTTGCCGACCCGCCCAAGCTCCGGGCTCTTGGCCTCGACCTGCCCTTTGCAAGCGCCCTCGCCGCTCACTTGTCGCTGGCCGAAACCTCCTTGGAGCTAGACGCCTTGTCCGACGTGCTAGCCGCGCTAAAACCCCAGACTCCCCTACCGCCTTGGACTCCGCCCTCCCCGCTGTCGCCAGCGCCGAGCAAACTAGCGGCCGAAGGGCTGACGCATCTCTACGACGAGCACCTGCCTACCCACCATCTCGGCATTCTCGACATTGATCTAGACATCCCCACCGGCTCCATACTGGCCCTCGTGGGCACCAACGGCGCGGGCAAGACTACCCTCGCCCAGCACTTCAACGCCCTACTCAAACCCTCGCGCGGCCGCGTGCTCCTCGACGACTGCGACATTGACTCCTTGCCCCCGGCTCGCGTGCGCCAGCGCGTCGGCTTGGCCTTCCAGTTTCCCGAACTCCAGCTCTTCGCCGAAACTGTGGCCGAGGATGTGGCCTTTGGGCCGCGCAACCTCGGCTTTGCCCCCGAGCGCGTTGATGACCTCGTGGCTAGTGCGCTCGCTATGGTAGGTATGCCGTTGGCAGAATTCGGGCCGCGCCAGCCCCTTTCGTTGAGCGGAGGCGAAAGGCGTCGCGTCGCGCTCGCCGGCGTCCTCGCCATGGACCCAGAGGTCTTAGTGCTCGACGAACCGACCGCCGGCCTTGATCCCCAGACTACGGCCAGCTTGTGCAAGCTCTTCGTCGAGCTAAGTAACCAAGGCCGCACTCTCGTGCTAATCAGCCACGATATGGAGCTAATCGGTCACTTAGCCACCCACGTAGTGGTCCTGCGCCAAGGCCGGATCAAGTTGCAAGGGCCGACCCGCGCCGTGTTCACCCATCCTGAATTCGAGTCTATCAGCGAGCTTGTGCCCCCGATGTCCGTGCAGTTGGCTCGCCGCCTGCGACAACGAGGCATAGCTCTAGCGAGCGACCCGTTGACCCTGCGAGAAACCATCGACTGGCTCGCTCCACTCGTCGCCCTCTCCCATGTCTAAATTTTCTGCCGACTTGCTCGTCCGCCAAGGACGCCTTATCGACCCAGCCAATGGCACCGATGCCCTAGGAGACATCCTCATCCGCCAAGGGAAAATAGTCGAGTCTCGCCCGAATCTTCCGACACCTCCAGACGTGCCCATCCTAATGGCCACCGGCTTGGTCGTCGCCCCAGGTTTCATCGACATCCACACTCATCTCCGCGAACCGGGTTACGAACACAAGGAGACCATTCAGAGCGGCACTGCCGCGGCCGCGGCCGGCGGCATCTGCGCAGTGGCCGCCATGCCCAATACCAACCCTCCCCCGGACAGTCGCGACCATTTGCAGTTAGTGCTGGAACGAGCGCAGACGGCCAGCGTGCGCTACTATCCAATCGCCTGCGTGACCGTGGGCCGCCAAGGACGCGGTGCGCTCGCCCCCCTCGCGGAATTGGCCGAATTGGGCGCGGTGGCCTTTTCCGACGACGGCGATCCCGTCGAAGACGAGGCCCTGATGCGCCGCGCTCTCGAAATTGCCCGCGACCTCGACCGGCCCATCTTCCCGCACGAAGAGGTCAAGTCGCTTACGGCCGGCGGCTGTATGCACGCAGGAGAAGTGGCCGCGCGCCTCGGCATCAAGGGGATGCCAGCAGCAGGTGAGGAGGAAATGGTCGCCCGCGATATAGAACTCGTCCGTCAGACCGGCGGCCCTTTGCACATCGCCCACATCAGCACGGCCGGCACCGCGCAATTGGTCCGGCGCGCCAAAGCCGACGGCCTACCCGTGACCTGCGAAGTGCTGCCCCATCACTTCGCACTCACCGACCGCGAGGTCGAGCGCCAAGGCACGGCCGCCAAGATGAGTCCGCCGCTGCGCGAGGCCGCTGATGTCGAGGCCATGCTCGCGGGGCTCGCCGATGGCACCATAGAAGTCATTGCGACCGACCACGCGCCACATACGGCCGCGGAAAAAGCCCAACCCCTAACCCAAGCTCCCATGGGCATTGTCGGCCTAGAGACGGCAGTCGGCCTCACCTTGACCTATTTGGTGGACCGCGTTTTGCCCCTGCACGAGGCCATCGCTCGCTGGACCTGCCACCCGGCGCGCATCTTGCGCCTGCCCGGGGGCGCGCTCACCTCGGGGATGCCTGGGGATCTAACCCTGCTCGACCTAACGCGCGAATGGGAGGTAGTCCCCGCGCACTTCCGCTCCAAATCGCGGAACACTCCCTTTGCCGGTTACCACCTAAAGGGCAAGGCCGTGGCCACCATCGTCGGCGGCCAGATCGTCTATAGCGAATTGGCTGCTTAATCGAGGGACTTGAACGCGTCCGGCCAATGCTCAATTTCTGCGCCGGTTGCGCGCAGCCACACGGCGATTACGTCGAAGCGGCAGACCGTATCGGCCGCGGCACCGTATTGAATATAGTGCCGGGCGGCCCGCGTTAGACGCTGACGCTTGGCGCGATTCACCCTTTGTTCGGGGCGAGACGCGCGCTGGCTGGCCTTTACCTCGACAAAGACCAACTCGCCCCGCTCTTCAACCACCAAGTCGATTTCGCCGCCAGCAGCGCGATAGCGACGCGCCCGGATCCGATAGCCCCGTTCTTCCAGATAAGCCTCGGCCGCCGCTTCACCCCGCCGTCCGATGTCCCCTAGCTTGTCGCGCTGCTCCCGATAAGCCTCTCTCAGGGTCGCTAGCTCGTCAGCCGCTACATCGGCCGCGGCTTCTTTGACCAATTGTCCCAACCTCTCTAGCTCGGCAAAGTTGGCACAGTCGTATATGCCCTCCTCAAAAGAGAGAAAAAGCTCCGAGCGCGGCTCGGCAATCCGCGCAGCCACCGGGCCGAAACTGCGGCGGTGCAATAGACAAGGACCATGCGCGTCAAGTGCGGCTAAGTGCGCAGCACTGCCGTAGCCTTTGTGCGCGGCAAAACCGTATTCGGGATAGCGGACGTCGCATTCGCACATCAGGCGGTCGCGGTGTACTTTGGCCACGATTGAGGCCGCGGCAATCGACAGCGAGCGGGCGTCTCCGTCGATGATGGCTTGCTCGGGATAGGGACTGCGCGCCGGCAGGTGTCCGTCGATCAGCACCCTATCGGGCGGAGTGGGCAAATTCTCCAGCGCCTCGCGCATGGCCTTGAGCGAGGCCTGCAGGATGTTCAACCTGTCGATCTCCGCAGCCTCAACCTGTCCTATTCCCACAGACAGGGCCTTGTCCGCAATTTCCTCGTACAGAGCCTCGCGCTGGGTACGCGACAGCTTCTTGGAATCGTCGATCTTGGCGATGACATAGTCCGGCGACAAGACGACCGCGGCAGCCACCACAGGCCCCGCCAAGCAACCGCGCCCCGCCTCATCGACACCAGCTACTCGATGCACTCCCTGCGCCCAAAGGTGCCGTTCAAAGTGCAGAAGCCGCTCGCGCCGCTGGGACTCCGCCTGCTCCCGCGCATCGCGCCGCCGCCGCTCGACCACCAAGCGCCGGACGCCAACGCGGCGATCCTTTTCGAGCAAGGCCCAGCTCGGATCGTCGCTTTCCCACTCCACCACTTGTGCGCGTATCTGGGCAATCGTCATTCCGGCAAGTTCGGCTGCGGCGTCCCGTTCGCAGGAACGGCTCATGCCGGCAGGCGTCTCATCTATTGACATTAGGTATCTACCTAGTATATTTGCGAAAAGTTACCAAGAGGAGCCTTAACATGAAGCGCTACACGGCGTTAGTTGCCTGCTTGTGCCTCGTTCTGCAACCCGTCATGGCCCTCGCCGAGACGGAACCGGCACCCATCACCGGGGCAGATACCCGCCTCTATCTGGCCGATGGCAGCTTAGTGGAAGGCAATCTAATCGAAAAGGACCAAGATCTGGTCATCATGCGCGTCAACGACAAGATCTTCACTTTCGACAAGACCGAAATCGACAAGATCATCACCCTCGAATCGCTGGGTGGAGGTGCCCAAACGATTTCGGTGACCGAGTTTCCCTACATCAGTTTTCTCGGGGGCGCTCTTGCCTTCGGCCTACTCTCTTGGCTACAATTCGACCGGGCTTCCGACAACGAAGCTGAAGCGGCCCTCAACCGCGAACACGGCCAGGAATCCCGCGCCCAAAAGCTGGACGACAAAGCCGATCGCGCCCGTCTCTATGGGTGGTCCACCGCCGTGCTCGCCGTCGGCAGCTTCGGGGTGGCTCTGATTCCGCGCAAAACCACCCGCCGCATCTTTCCCGAGCTCAGTTTCCACCACGGCGAACCGCGCGTCGGCGTATCCTACGTCTATTCGTTCTGAGGGCCTTCCGCATCCCTCAGATGATGCACCAAAGCCTCTAGCCCGAGCACGTAGCTAAAACTGCCAAACCCAGCGATTTGCCCCAGACAGACGGGCGCGATAACTGAGTGCTGGCGAAACGCTTCCCGGGCGTGAACATTGGACAGATGCACCTCGACGGTCGGCAACCCCTTGGCCACCACGGCGTCGCGCAGGGCAAGGCTATAATGGGTGAAGGCCCCTGGATTGAACAGCAGGCCCTGCTCTTGGGCTTGGTGCAAAGCGTCGATTAGCGCGCCCTCGCTATTGGATTGGCAGCAGCGCACCTGCACCCCGAGCCGCTGCGCGTGGTCGGCAATCAACGCGTCGATCGCCGCCAAGGTCTCCCGACCATATACCTCGGGCTCGCGCGTTCCCAGCAAGTTGAGATTAGGTCCGTGTAGGACTAGGATACTAGTCAAATTGACCTCCACTGTTTCGCGCTACCACGCAGATCCACTCCCCTTTTGCCAAAATTGTATCGACCTCCAATTTAGCTTTTATGACCCAGCGGCAAAACGCTGCTTCTTCTCGCGCCAGCAAACCCGAAAACGCGACTCGTCCATCCGCGGCCAGCAAGCCGCGCAAAGGGGTCAAAAGGGGCCGCAGCACATGGCTTTGAATGTTGGCCAAGACCAAGTCAAAGGGCCTTTCCGCAACGGCCTCCACTCCCCCCAGCCGCACTTCGACTTGCTCAGAGTCAATGCAGTTATGCGCCAAGTTTTCCCGCGCATTGGCCACGGCCTGCTCGTCGATATCCACGGCGAGCACCGGTCCGGCCCCTAGCAGCGCGGCGGCAATGCTGAGAATGCCGCTACCCGTCCCCAAGTCCAGACAGCGCATCCCGGGGCGCAGACAACGCTCCAATGCCTGCAAGCAAAGCTGGGTTGATTCGTGCCCACCCGTGCCAAAGGCCATTTGGGGATCTATGCGCACGGCGATTTGGCCCTCGGCTAGCTCGACCGGAATCCACGAAGGGTGGACGACGATCCGCTCAGTGGCCCACACCGGCGCAAAAAACCGCCGCCACTCGGCCTCCCAGTCCTGTTCCTCCACGCATTCGGTGCCTATCGGCAATGCCAAGCCGAGCGCGGCAAGCCTATGCGTTAGCTCGCGCCGAATTCCAGCCAAATCGCTCACTGGCTCGGCTGCAAAGTACGCGCTCAACTGAGTCCGTTCCCCTGCTTCCTCGGCCTGAAGGCCACAGCTACCTAGCTCATACGCCCACGCGCTCACGTCCTCGGCGCAGGTCGCAGGTACCTCTAGCCGCAAACAGTGCCAAGACCGCTTACTCACTGGCCTCCAAGCGGCGCAACTCGGCGACGAGCCCCTCGCCGATTGCGGCGAAAAGGGGGTCGGGCTCGGCCCGTCCTTCATCCCCATTCTGGCGGATTGCAGCCGAGAGAGGTAACTCACCCAAGAAGGGCAACCCCAGCCGCTCCGCCGCCTCGGCTCCCCCGCCACACCCGAAGATCTCGTGGCGTTGGCCACATTGGCTGCACAGGTAATAGCTCATGTTTTCGACGATCCCGAGGATATCCACCTCGACCTTAGAAAACATGGCAATGCCCCGCTCCACATCCTCCAGCGCCACGCTCTGCGGAGTGGTCACGATCAAGGCACCGGACAGGGCCACGGCCTGACTCAAGGTAAGTGGCACATCCCCAGTGCCAGGTGGCAGATCGATAAATAAATAGTCGAGTTCCCCCCACTCCACTTGATTCAAAAACTGCTGCAACGCCCGGGCCAACAGCGGCCCCCGCCAGACCACGGGCGCGTCCTCGCCGGCGATAAAACCAATCGACATTAGGGCGACTCCAGCCTTGTACACCGGGCGCATCGTGCCGTCCTGCCCGATTGCGGGCTGCTCCCTAATACCCATCATCAAAGGAATACTCGGGCCGTAGATGTCGGCGTCGAGCAGGCCGACGCGAGCCCCTTGGGCTGCCAGACTCACGGCCAAGTTGATACTTACAGTCGATTTGCCTACGCCGCCCTTGGCGCTGGCAATGGCGACGGTATGGCACACTTGGGCTAAGGGGCCAGTTCGGGGAACGGACAAGTGAACCTACTCTTAGGAGCCGAAGGCCTTGCACACTTTGGCGAAGAAACTCTCGCCCTCTTGGGCCACGCGCTCATTTTCGAGCTCAGCTAGCTCGGTGAATAGTTCGCGCTCTCGTCGGCTGAGGCCCTCGGGAGTCCACAAAAAGACCTCGACTAGCTGGTCGCCGACACCGCGGCCGTTGACGTCTGGAATGCCCCGGCCACCCATGCGGAAGACGCGCCCTGATTGGGTGCCAGCGGGGATCTTCAACAGGGCCTTGCCGGACAAGGTCGGAACTTCTACTTCCGCGCCTAGTGCAGCTTGGGCAAACCCCAAGGGCAATCGGTAGATCACGTGGTTGCCATCGCGGATAAAATAGTCGTGCTCTTTTTCTTCTATAAAAACCAAGCAATCTCCGGCCGGCCCCCCACGCGGCCCAACCTCACCTTGGCCGCGCAATGGAATGTAGTTGCCTTCTTGGACGCCAGCGGGAATGCGCACCGTCAGAGTCGTTTGGCCGCGTTCGCGGCCCTCGCCCCGGCACTCTGGACAGGGATTGGACACGATATGCCCCTCCCCTTCGCAGGCCGGACACGTCACCACGGTCATTGATGGGCCAAAGAGGGTACGCGCCATCTGTTGCACTTGGCCCTGCCCACCGCAAGTACCGCAGACCTTGCGGCCGGCTCCACTGGCAGCGCCGGTTCCATCGCAGCTTTTGCAGCGCTGCAAGCGCGTCAAGGCAATGTTCTTTTCCACGCCCGTGGCGATTTCTTCTAGCGTCAAGGCCACCTTAATTTTCAAGTCGCGACCCTTTGGCTTCACCGACCCTCGCGACCGCCGACCCCCTCCGAAGAAGCTCTCGAAAATATCGCCGAAAATGTCTTGAAAATCGCCCGCGTGCGTAAAATCCGACCACTGAAAGCCACCGCGGCCGAAATTGCCCTCAACGCCGGCATGCCCATAGCGATCGTACGCGGCCTTCTTTTCGGGATCCGAAAGCACTTCGTATGCTTCGGATGCCTCTTTGAATTGCTCCTCGGCCGCCTCGTCTCCAGGATTGCGATCGGGGTGGTACTTCAGCGCCTTCTTGCGATACGCCCCTTTGATCGCGCTATCGCTGGCGTCCCGCTCAAGGCCCAGTACTTCGTAATAGTCCCTTTTGGACATTCAGTTCCTCAGTTCTCCGCGCTCGCCTTGCTGACGACGACGCGTGCGTAACGGACTACCTTGTCGTTGAGTTTGTAGCCCTTCTCCATCTCCTCAATGATCGTACCGGGAGCGTGCTCGTCGTCTGGGACCTCCGCTAGGGCCTCGTGGACTTCGGGGTCAAAAGGCTGTCCCACCGACTCAATCTCGGCTAGTCCATAGCCTTTGAGAACGTCGTTGAACTGGCCACAGATCAATTCGACGCCCTGCTTGAGCAACTCGGCTTCTTGGGTCTCCTGACGAAGGGCACGGCGCAAGTTGTCCAAGATGGGCGCGACTTGCAACAAGATATCGCGCAAAATTTCATCCCGCGTTTCCGCGCGCATCCGCACCGTGCGCTTGCGGTAGTTATCCAACTCGGCGACTGCCCGCACATAGCGGTCGTAATTAGCCGCCGCCTCGGCGCGAGCCGCCTCAAGTTCGGCCAGCCCATCGGCCTCATCGGCCACTTCGTCCTGTGATTCTGCTGCTGTTTCCTGCGACTCCGCCGCTGCTTCTTTTTGCGCCTCGGTCGCTGCTTGTTCGCATGGCTCCGCCGCTTCGTCCTGCGACTCGACGGAACCCTCCGCGCTCGCCTCGTCCACTGCGACGTGGTCCTGAGTTTCGCACTCGCTCATCGACACTCCTTACTCTTAACTGTGAATAGATTGGGACAAAAACTCGTTAGCAGATCAGATTTGCCGCGCGGGAGGCTGCGCAATTGACCAAGTTCACCAAGGATCTATAGGGCATGCGGGTCGGGCCGATTACGCCGATTACGCCGATTACGCCTTTGGCTCCGGTAACCTCGTAGCTGGCCGTCACCATACTGCATCGCCCCATCGCCCGCGGCCGGTGCTCTGAACCAATGGTGATGACCACGCCGTGCCGCTCGCTCATAAGCTGAGCGAGAATATCCTTTTTCTCCACTAAATCGACCAAACCAGCCACGTGACTCGGATCGTCAAATTCGGGCTTTAGGCAGAGATTGCGGGTCCCCGAGATGTGGAGATCGGCACCGCGCGTGATAGCCAAACCTTCGATCTGACCTACGACGGCCTCCACCACCGACTGCAGGACTGGCCCAAACTCGGCCATTCGCACCCCGACCGCGTTTTGAATTTCAGCCATTGTCAACCCGTGCAAGCGCTCGTTAAAAAGCCGGCTCAAGGCCTCTAAATCACGCTGCGACACCGCGCAATCTACCTCGATCATCAAGCTCTTTGTCAGGCCTCCACGAATCGTGACGACGAGCAATAGGCGGCGCTGTCCCAAGTGCCAAAGCTCCAGCTTGTGAAAGATGCCCTGATTAAAGCGCGGGGCCAAAACCAACCCGAGTTGGTCCGACAGGTCGCCGATGGTCCTCGCCAGTTGATACAGAATCTCCTCGTAATCGCCCTCCTGCTGTGCGGCCTCTAGCTGCTGCCGCAGGGTAATCTCAGCCTCGTCCGAGCCAGCGTCGGCCGTTGCCATGCAGCGCTGCACGTAGAATCGGTAGCCCTTTTCAGAGGGAATGCGGCCCGCCGATACATGGGGCTGAGAGACGTAGCCCTTTTCCTCTAAAGAGGCTAAGGCATTGCGTATGGTAGCCGAACTGACACCCAAGTCCTCGCGCTGGTTCAACGTCTGTGAGCCAACCGGAACGCCAAGGGCAACGTGGGCTTTGACCAAGGCAAGCAGAACTTGGATTTCGCGTTTGGATAGTGGGCTAGTGGCCATGGCCGGGAAGCATCTCCAGCGGTATAAACGCCAGATAGATACTGAGGTTCTGAGATATAATAAAAGCCGCCGATTGCTTGTCAAGACTCGCTGCCCAGCCTGCTTGACAGCCGATTTACAGAATCGTACTATTGAATCTTTGTTTTTTCTAACCACTTTAAAGTTGTTCGACGCGAGAAAGGATCTCTCATGGCCAAAGCCAAAGCCAAAGCTAAAGCCAAAACGAAAGCCAAAGCCAAAACGAAGTCTTCCGGGCCCAGCCCCGTCTCGTCGGCGCTGGCCTTAGCACGCCAGCACAACGCGCAGATGGTCGACTTTAAGTTCACCGATCTGCCCGGCATCTGGCAGCACTTCACCATGCCCATCGCCGACTTGGAGCCGGACCTGTTTGAAGACGGTCTCGGCTTCGACGGTTCGTCCATCCGCGGCTGGCAGGAAATCAACGAATCCGACATGCTCGTCGTGCCCGATCCGACCACCGCGGTCATGGACCCGTTCATGGCCGTGCCCACCCTGTCGCTGGTCTGCTCGATTGAAGACCCCATCACCCGCCAGCCCTATGCCCGCGATCCCCGTGGCGTCGCCCAGCGCGCCCAAGCCTATCTGTTGCGCACCCAGTTGGCTGACACGGCCTTCTTCGGCCCGGAAGCCGAGTTTTTCATCTTCGACAACATCCGCTTCGACCAGCAAGCCCATCTGGGCTTCTACGAGATCGACTCGGTGGAAGGTCGCTGGAACTCCGGCTCGGCGGACGGCCCCAACCTCGGCTACAAGCCCGACTACAAGGGTGGCTACTTCCCCGTGCCGCCGACCGATTCGCTGCAAGACATTCGCACCGAGATGGTGCAGACCATGCTCGCCTGCGGCATCGACACCGAGATTCACCACCACGAGGTGGGCACCGCTGGCCAAGGCGAGATCGACATTCGCTTTTGTCCATTGCTGATATGCGGGGATCGGATGATGATGTATAAATACATCGTCAAGAATGTGGCGCATCGGCACGGCAAGACGGCCACGTTCATGCCCAAGCCGCTGTTTGAGGACAACGGCACGGGCATGCACACCCACCAGAGTCTGTGGCAGGGCGATACGCCGTTGTTTGCCGGTAGTGGCTACGCGGGGCTGA
>JAJEEZ010000424.1:0-8597 GCA_022820705.1 Candidatus Latescibacterota bacterium
TGGGCAATGCCAGTTTTTTCCATGGTGTCGTCGATCCGGCTGTTGAGAGCCGCACTGTGCACGCCCTTGATTTTGGCCACAAAGCGCAAATAGGCATCTACCGTCATATCGTGGTAGAGCGGCGGCTGTTCGGGCAGATAGCCGATGCGCTTGCGCACCTCCATAGATTCTTCTGCAATGTCGAAACCAGCGACTTTGGCTTCGCCCTGCGAAGGTGGCAGATAACAGGTAAGTATGCGCATCGTCGTAGTCTTGCCCGCGCCATTTGGCCCGAGGAAACCGAGGATGACGCCCTTGTCAACGTTGAAGGACACATTCTCCACGGCGACGACATCTCCGTAGTGTTTGGACAGTTCGCGTACTTCAATCACCGTACTTCCTCCTTAGTGTCGCTGCATCCGCGCGCGAAAAAAGTGAATGAGAGGTTCGACATAAGGGCGCGAAAAATCAATCGCGATTTCGTCAACGCCCGCTTTGTGCAATAAATTACTGCGGCGCTCGGCCGCGGCCCGCTGTTCGGCGGCGAAAAACGCACGCACTCCTTCGTGGCCGCTATCGACGAGCACCTGTTGGCCGGTCTCGGCGTCTTGCAGGTTGATAAAACCAACATCGGGTAGCTCCCACTCGCGCGGGTCGCTCACCACCACGGCGATCAAGTCGTGTCGCTGGCTCATGTGCCGCAGCGCCGGCTCGTAGCCTTGGTCGAGAAAGTCGGAAATGACAAAGATCACGCTGCGGCGGTGCAAGACGCGACTGAGGTATTCCAAGGCACCGGCGATGGAGGTCTTGCGCCCCTGCGGCTGAAAGTACAGCAACTCGCGCAACACGCGCAGCACGTGCTTGCGCCCCTTTTTCGGCGGCACGAAAACCTCGACCTCGTCGGTGAAGATGAGCAGGCCCACGCGGTCGTTGTTCTTGATCGCGCTAAAGGCCAACAACGCCGAAACTTCGACCCCAATTTCCCCCTTCATCTGCTGCTGTGAGCCAAAGGCCCCGGACGCGCTGGCATCTACCACCAGTACGGCGGTCAGCTCGCGTTCTTCGTCGAATATTTTGATGAAGGGCGCTCCCACCCGCGCCGTCACGTTCCAGTCGATGTGGCGCACGTCGTCGCCGGGCTGGTATTCGCGCGCCTCGGCAAACTCCATCCCCCGCCCCTTGAACGCCGAGTGGTATTCGCCCGCGAAGAGGTTGTTCACCATGCTGCGGGTGTGAATCTCGATCAGGCGAACTTTGTCGAGTATCTCTTTGGGAATCACGGCGCGCCTCGGCTTCAGGGAACTTCGATGTGGTCGAAAAGCTGTTGCACAATGTGATCGCTGTCGATTTCCTCGGCCTCGGCCTCGTACGAGGCGATGATCCGATGCCTGAGTACATCGGCCCCCACGGCCTTGACATCTTCGGGGGTGACGTAGCCACGCCGCTGGATGAAGGCGTGGGCGCGCGCCGTGCGGACGAGAAAAATAGCGGCCCGCGGCGAGGCTCCGTACTCGATCAGTGGTGCCATATCGGCCAGCCCGTAGTCGGCCGGTCGCCGAGTGGCCTGGACGAGATCGACGATGTAATCCTTGACCTTGTCGTCGATATAGACGATCTCCACCACCTCGCGCAAGCGGCGTATTTCGTCGATGCCCACCGTTTGCTCTACCTCAATCGGACTGTCGTTGGCCATGCGGTCCAATATCAGCCGCTCCTCGGCACGCGATGGGTAATCGACTTTCACCTTGAGCATGAAGCGATCGACTTGGGCCTCGGGTAGGGGGTAGGTTCCCTCTTGATCAATCGGGTTCTGGGTGGCCATGACCAAGAACGGATCGTCGAGGGCATAGGTTTCCTCGCCAATGGTCACCTGCCGCTCCTGCATGCACTCCAACAGCGCGCTCTGCACTTTGGCTGGTGCTCGGTTTATTTCGTCGGCCAAGATCAAATGGGCGAAGATCGGGCCTTTCTTGGGTATGAAGATCCCTTGGTGCTGGTTGTAGATGGTGGTCCCGGTCAGATCCGCGGGCAAAAGATCGGGGGTAAACTGGATCCGCTTGAACTGGGCCGCTACGATCCTCGCCAGCGTCGCTACCGTCAGGGTCTTGGCTAGTCCAGGCACCCCTTCGAGGAGGATGTGGCCATTGCACAATAGCCCCATCAGGATTCGCTCTACCATGGTGCGTTGGCCGACGATGACCCGGTCCATTTCCTGCAAGATGCGCTCTACCACCGCGCTCTCGCGCTGGACCTGCTCGCTAATGGCGTGGATGTCTATTGTTGTTTGCGTCATCGGCTGTAATCTCGACATGCTTAGGCTTCAGCCAATAAAAAACCGCCCTGCGGATTCGCAAGCGGCTGGGCCCATCTGCCTCAAACCTCTATGGCAACTTCTAACGTGTTAAGGAGCGGCAGCTTCGTCCTGAAATTGAACCCATTCTTGAGGAGTGCGTCCAACGTTGGGCAACAGGTGCCGGGCGCTGGCCGCGAGTTCGGAATCCGGGTAATTCTCAATCACGCGCTGATAGGCCCGCCGCGCTTGCGCTAGGTCGCGGATGTGCTCCTCGTATATAAAGGCGATCATAAATTGGGCTTCGTCGCCGTGCTCGCTAGCGGGATATTCGGCCAACACGCGTTCGTAATAGCTAATGGCCTCCTGCATCTTCCCTTGCTGCTGGGCCAAGCCGGCGAGTTTTCTCAGCGCCTCCGGTGCCTTGGGAGATTGGCCAAAGCGTTCGATAAAAGCCGTAAAATGCGCGACCGCTTGGTCGGCCGTGGCGGGATCAACCGCCGCGGCCTCGCCGGCCGCGAACAGCTCTTCAGCGCTTTGCTGACCGCAACCTGTCCACCAAGACCCGGCGATAAATATTCCCAGTAATATCCTCGACCACATCTATAATTTAACCGAGCATCGCGCGGGAAAGTTCCTCAATCGGCTTTGGCGACATTCGCTTTGCTATCGCCCTTTTTGTCGCCTGCCTTGCTGCTGCCGCTGTCTTTATCGGCCTTAGCCGCCTTCTGGTATCCATCGCTGCGATAGTCCGTTATGTAAAAGCCCGTCCCCTTGAAAAGCAGGCCGCCGCCCATGCCGATGAGCCGCTTGACCGGGCCTTTACAACTTGCTTCCGGGCAGGTTTGGCGCGGCTCGGCCGTAATGCTTTGAAACTCTTCAAACCGGTGGCCGCACTGCTGACATTCGTATTCGTATGTGGGCATGGCGTTGGCTCTCGTTATAACTAAAAATACAAACTTATTAATATAAATTCGGTCAACTAGGGACGCAATACTTGGCGATGCATTGAGTCCCATCCGGCGGCACCCATTTCCGGGAGATCGCCCGTGCCGAGGGAGCGCACCTTGTCGTGCTCGATTTTGAGCAAGGTCAGCGCGCTATTGGAGCGCACATCCGGGGACAGAGAAATGGTGCCCGAGGCTCCTTGGTAGAAACGGACCGTAGCCAACCACTCAATTAGCGCGGCTGGATCGCGGTGCCCCTGCTCCCACCCGTCAATGAGCAAGCGGGTGGCGTCGTAACCAGCCGCCGCGTAGTGTGGGTCGCGGCGGAATTGCTTGCGAAAGTTGCTGACAAACGACTGCTCAGCCGCGGACTCGGCCTGCCGCGCGGAAACGAAAATGACCCCGTCGAAATTTTTGCGCTCGCCCGGGCGCATCTGCCGGATGGCTTCGGGATCCCACCAAGCATCGTTGCCGAGGACTTGGGTCTGCAAGCGGTGAAAATGCACCTGCGGCGCGATCGTCTTGGCGTCCGCAAAGTTCTCGACCACCACCACCACCCCGTCGATGGTGTCGATAAACATGTCCGCTTTTAGCTCTTCCTCGACTTTTAGCTCTTCTTCGACCACCTCAAGCGTGTCGGGCGGCGGCGGTCTCAGCGCAAAACCAGCCTTGCGAATCTCCTCGAAGACGTAGCGGAAATCCGTGGTCTTTTCGGGCACATACCAATCGCTGTGCGCGATCTGGCCGCCGTTGCGCTCGGCAATGCGGGTAAACTCGCGCGCGAAATCCCAGCCGTAGTCGCTGAGAGGGGAAATAATCGCCAAGTGCTCCAAGCCGAGGACGAGAGTCGCGTACTCGCCCAACAGACGCGCTTGTGTTTTCGAGACTGTGCTCAACTGGAAAATACTGTGGCCGAGCGAATCCAAGCCGCTCTGTCGAGCCAGCGGCACCAGCAGGGGAACGCCAGCGCGCCCCGCGACCGTGGCCGCCACCACGCTTTCTCTGCTCCAGAGCGGGCCGACGATGGCCACGACGCCTTGATCCAGCAACCGCTGGGCACCGTATGCCACGCGCAACAAACCGCTGGCCAGGCTTTCGCTAATGTCGCTGCTCTGATCGGTAGCGATGGGTAAATTCCCGTAGTCAATCCCGGTATCGTCAACTACCAGTTCAAAGGGACTGCCGGCCTCCCGATTGGCCAACAGTGCGCCCTGGCGGAGTTCCTCGCCGTACTGTTGGTCCGGCCCAGTAAGCGGCAGCAGTAAGCCCAACCGGGGCGATTCCGAACCAACGCGCGGGCTATATGCGGTCAGATCACTCCCCCAGACGGCGGCTATCGGAGCGAATATGCCACTGACGACGCTGTCGCGATAAGTCTGCATCGCCTGGGCGGCTTCCTCTTGCCAGCCGAGGCGCTGATACCAGCGCGCCCGGCCGAAGAACAGGGCCTCGCGCAGCCGCCCAGCCCCTACGGCCTGACGCAGACGCGTCCGCTCTTGTTCTTTTAGTTGTCCGTTCCAATACATGGCCGCCAACCGCTCGGCTGCTTGGGCTTGAATGCCAAGCGGGGCTTGCGTGGCCAACAAACGACCGTACTGGGATGCGGCCTCAAAGTAGTGCTTGCTGTTGAAAAACGAGTCGCCAATCAACAGCCGGGCATTGGGCAGGTAGCGGCTGGTAGGAAACCTACGCTGCAAGACCAAGGCTGCGTCGATGGCTTCGGCAAAGCGCCCTAAGCGGTACATGGCTTTTCCCACGAGGAACTGACCGGCACTGGACCGCTGATTAATTGGGAACTCCGCTAGCTGCCGCAGATGATTGAGAGCTTCGTCGAAACGCCCCTGTTTATAAGCTGCAAGCCCATTGCCAAAAACCTTTTCGGCGTCGGCCGAATACGTCCACGTGCGCGCCTGACCTTCGGCGAAGTTCGGCATCAGCACCGCCGCAAAGACCACGCATACGTAGCGAGCAATGTACTGCCGACAACGGGGCCTAGGTTGTCCGCATCTGAGAGGACGAGTATATTTTTTACGCCACGGCATTTCCAACCTTTCCTTTAGGTTAAATATATGCAACCGCGTGCTGAAAAAGTGGAGATCGACCCAGAAAAACTGCGCCGTCTCCTAGCTAGACAAATCGAAGAACAAGAGCAAGCGCCTGCCCAACCCGAGGCGTCCTCCACCGAAGGCGAAGGCACGCAGACGGTCGAGTCCGAGGCTATCCACTTCGACCTCAAACCGGAAGAGTTAGAGGCCTATCTCGATCAATACGTCATCAAGCAGCAAGAAGCCAAGGCCATTCTCGCCACCAAGATCTGCACGCATTTCAACCGCCTGAAACTGCCCCCGGAAGAAGACGAGGGATTCGTTGGCAACATCAAAAACAACGTGCTAATGATCGGCCCTACCGGCGTGGGCAAAACCTATCTAATCCGCCTCATTGCCCGCAAAATCGGCGTCCCTTTCGTCAAGGGCGACGCCACTAAATTCAGCGAGACCGGCTATGTTGGCGGCGATGTCGAAGACTTGGTCCGCGATCTAGTCCGCGAAGCCAACGGCGACATCGAACGCGCCCAGTACGGCATCATATACATCGACGAAATCGACAAAATCGCCTCCGCGCAGGGAGTACACGGCCCAGATGTCTCGCGCTCGGGCGTCCAGCGCAACCTGCTCAAGCTGATGGAGGAAACCGACGTCGATCTCAAAGCTCCGCACGACATTGCCTCGCAAATGGAATCCGTCATCCAAATGCAGCAGACGGGCAAGATCGAACGCCAGAAGGTCAACACTCGCAACATCCTCTTTATCGTTAGCGGGGCCTTTTCCGGGCTCGACGAAATCATCGGCCGTCGACTCAACAAAGGCACCATGGGATTTCGCTCCCAAGCCGACCCGGCCCATCTCAATGCCGATCAGCTTCTGTCGCACGTGCGGGCCGAGGACCTGATCGGATACGGATTCGAGTCCGAATTCATCGGCCGCTTGCCCGTCATCGCCGTGCTGCACGATCTCGGCCCCGAAGATCTCCTCGACATCCTCCGCAATCCCAAAAGTAGCGTCATCCTGTCCAAAAAGCGCGACTTCCGCGCTTATGACATTGAGATCGAATTTGCCGACGAAGCCCTAGCCCTGTTAGCTGAACGCGCCCACGCCGAGCACATCGGCGCTCGAGGCTTGGTCAGCGCTATTGAAAAGGTACTGATCAACTACGAAAAAAAGCTCCCTTCCGTAGGCGTCGAACGCTTTACGGTCGAAGCCGATACCGTACTCGATCCGGCGACCGGTCTAGAGCGCTTACTCCAAGACACCTCGCTGCACCGTTTTATCGACAACTTCCAACGCGACTACGACATCGCCTTAGAGATCACGCCGGAAGCCTCTGCGCAAATCGAGGCCCTAGCCAGCACGCGGGACATCGCACCCGGCGAATTGTGCGAAGAAATGTTCAGCGACTACGGACACGGCCTCAAGCTAGCCGGTTTGAGCCAGTTCTGCATTGACGCCGATGTAGTCGCCAATCCCCAAGAAGCACTCAACGCGCTCGTCAAACACCACTACAATCAGCGCAGTTAAGTCCCGCCGTATTGCTTTACCTTGCGGTAGAGTGTACTGAGGCCGATTTGCAGAATTTCGGCCGCGCGCCGTCGGTCGTTGCCAACCGCCTTCAAGGTTTCGGCAATGGCCATCTGCTCGATCTCGGCCATGCTCATGCCGACGCGAAAACCCAACCCGGAAAAAACGCGCTCTTGGCGGTTTATATAGCGCGGGATGTCTCCTACTTCGAGTACCCCTTCGCGGGCGCACATTACTACCATGCCTTCGATGCAGTTTTTTAATTCCCGCACATTGCCCGGCCAATCGTAATCGCGCAACACGTCTAAGGCTCGCGGCCGGATGCCTGCGATACGCTTGTTGTTCTCGGCGGCGAACTGCCGGATAAACGCGTCGGCCAGAAGGGGTATATCCTCGCGGCACTCGCGCAGGGGCGGTACTTCGATCTTAATCACGTTGAGCCGGTAGAACAGGTCCGCCCGGAAGGTGCCCTCCCGCACCATGGCTTCTAGATCGCGGTGCGTCGCCGCGATCAAGCGCACATCGACCCGCCGGGTCTGGGTGCCACCGATCCGCTCGAAGCAGCCGTCCTGGATCACTCTCAGGAGCTTTACTTGCGTCGGCAGGGGAATGTCTCCGACTTCGTCGAGGAACAAGGTGCCTTGATCGGCCAGTTCAAAGCGCCCTTTGCGCGCGGCTACGGCCCCAGTATAGGCCCCTTTCTCGTGGCCAAAAAGCTCGTTTTCAACCAAGCTCTCCGGCAGAGCACCGCAGTTTATTTCGACGAAGGCGTTTTCCCGCCGCCTGCTCCGCTGGTGGATGGCCTTTGCTACCTCGCCCTTGCCCGTGCCGGTCTCGCCGGTGATCAAAACGCTAGTCCGCGATTGAGCCACCTGTTCGATCTGGAGGTAGATGCGCTGCCACGGCGACGAGCGACGGGCGATGTCGTCAAAGCGGTAGCGCTCGTCCAAGCGGCGCTGTAGGTCTGAGACTTCCCCCACTAGCTGCTGGTAGCTCAGACCCTTTTCCAACACCGCGCCGACTTTGGCAAAATTCAGTGGCTGGAGTTGAAAGTCGTACGCCCCTTGGCGCATCGCTTCAACTCCCAACTCAATGTCTTCAGGCCCGGCGATGGCAATCGCGCAGATGGCCGGATTGCGCTTGTGGGCAAGTTGCTGGACCCGCAACCCATCGATGCGCTTCTCGCGCAAGGCGTAGATCAGCGCATCAACCGCATCGGCGTCGAGGATGTCGTACGCGCTCTGCCCTTCGTGCGCCCAGAGTACTTCATATGATCGCTGTTCTAGATAGAAAATCAGCGCCCGGGCCTGCTGGGATTCGGGCAGCACGACCAAGAGCCGTGGCTGCGTATGGCGCTTCTCGCTCACGAGACGACCTGCTTGCACAACTCGACGACCACTTCGCAGTGCGGCGTTTGGGGAAACATATCTACGGGTTGCACGCTGCGGACGCCGTATCCAGCCTCGCCCAAGGCGCGCAAATCGCCGGCTAGCGCATGGACGTTACAGGAGACGTAAATAATGCGCGGCGGTGCCAACGCACACAGACTGGCCAGTGCCTTTTTGTGGATTCCAGGTCTCGGGGGATCGACGACGGCTAGATCAAAATGCTGGCTTTGTACCGCCAATTCCCCCAGTGTGTCCTCGGCTGCGCCGACCATGAACTCGCAGTGTTCTATCCGATTGCGCACGGCGTTGCGCCTAGCGTCTTCCACCGCTTCAGCCACCACTTCGATGCCCAACACGAACTGGGACTGGCGCGCCAAAAGCAGGCTGATGCTGCCGGTACCGCAGTACAAATCTAACA
>JAJEEZ010000378.1:0-14370 GCA_022820705.1 Candidatus Latescibacterota bacterium
TAGGTAGCGCATGAGCCGATAGAGCTTCCGCGAATCGTAGGCTCTCGCGATCGCATCGAGGCGATCGCGGTCGAGGACGGCCAACCGGGCGAGATCCAGCCGCAGGTCGTCCAGCAAATACGAACCATAGGCCGACAAGCGAGTCCCGTAGAAGCGCTTGTCGGCCCATACCTTATCCGCCAGTGCCTTTTCTGGGGAAGCGATCAGGAAGGACAGATCGCCGTGCTCTGCTAGCAGGCCCCCAACAGCGTAGCGGCTCTGACTCAGGCGACGGTAGGAGAACATTCCGTAGGGCGTAGTGAAGGTGCGCGACCGCCCCAATGTCACCGAGGTGACTGTCTCGACGCGTTCTGGTATGAGCCCGTGGTAGCTCAGGGCGTAGTCTAGGCTTATGTAGGAAGGCCCATAGATCAGATTGGCCAGCAGTTCCCGGCTGATAGGTGCTCGTCGGAGGGGCTCGCCAAAGGCGTACAAGCCCTTCCTAATGCGCACGATCTCTCCGCTAGCTAACAGTCTGCGGATTTTGTCGCGGGGCTTGCTAAACTGGGACAAACAGGCGACCAACTGCTGGTAATCGAAGACATCTCGGGCGATCTGCTGTCGCAATGGGGTCGTTTCAAGCATTTTGTACCGCAATAATATACATCAATGTCCACAATTAGTGGACATAGTATGCTAAAAATGTGAGATTCTGTCCAATTTTCTCCGCCTGCCAGAGGGCACCGTCGCGTCGCTGCTGCCAGCATCCCTACCATCTAACCTGCACATCGAGTAATTTTAATCAATTACGTTGAGACGCAGTGGAGCAAGACTACCCTCCTTTAGCTCTAAATTTTCAATTAGCCGAATCCTAAACTTACAATTAGACGTCTCAACATCTACAATTAGCCTGGTTAGACCTGCGCCCAGTCACCACATGCCCGATAAACAAACATCCGACGACCTAATATGGGGCCGCCACCCCGTGCTCGAAGCCCTCCGCGCCGAGCACCCCCTGCGCCGCCTGCTCATCGCCAAGGGCGCACACGGTCCGGTCATCGACGAAATTTTTACCCGCGCGCGGCAGGCCCACATCCCCTATGACCTGCGCGACAAGGCCCAACTCGACCGCCTCGCCGGCCCCCGCCACCAAAGCGTCGTCGCCTACGCGGCAGCCGCAACGTACGCAGACTTCGACCACGTACTCGCCCACCTGTCAGCCCCGGCTCTGCTCATCTTTCTCGACCAAGTGCAAGATCCCCACAACCTCGGTGCTATCATCCGCAGCGCCCACGCGCTCGGCGCGCAAGGCGTAGTCGTGCCTGCCCGAGGTGCCGCCGGACTTTCGCCAGCCGCGCTCAAGGCCGCCGCCGGTGCAACCCAACACCTGCCCGTCTGCCGAGTTGACAACTTGCAAAAAGCTCTGCAAAAAGCCGCGGCCTGTGGGCTTTTCATCGCCGGACTCGACGCCCAAGGCGAACAGCCCTTGACGGACGCGGACTTTACCCAGCCCTGTGCCCTAGTCATCGGCAGCGAGGGCAAGGGACTGCGGCGCATGGTGCAAAAGCGCTGCGACGCGCTCTTGCACATCCCCATGCAGCGCGAGGCCATCGGCTCGCTCAACGCCTCTGTAGCCACCGGCATCGCCCTGTACGAAGTATTCCGCCAACGCCAGCCATGATCGTCCTGCTAATCCTCTGCCTTGCCCTCGCCTACCCGCGCGGCAGCGAGGCGTCCGACGCCCAACTGCAAGAGGCCCGCGCCCTGCTGACCCAAGCCAAGGGCCAAGACAAAGACCAAGGCTTTGCATACCAAGCCACCTATATGCGCTATTACGAGGTCGGCGACTCGCTCCTGTTGCAGGGGCAGGCCCGCGTCTCGCACAAAGGCGCTGAGCTAGAGGCTGCGGAAATCGTCTTCCGCCGCGACCTCGACCAAGTCGAAGCGCGGGCAGCCCTCGATTCGCTTGGGCGGGTCGTCGGTCGCCCAGTGTTGCGCCAAGGCGACCAAACGCTGCGCGGCGAGCGCATTCTCTACAACCTCTCCACCGAGCAAGGAACCATCCTCAAAGGCAAGATCCACCGCGACAAGGGATTTTACGCCGGACACTTGATCCAGACCCGCAGCAGCACTGAGTTCCACGTCCACCAAGGCTCGTACACCACGTGCGACGCCGACCATCCCCACTTCGACTTCTACAGCCCACGGATCAAGGTCATAGCCGGCGACATGGCCGTGGCGCGCCCCGTGTATTTCCGCATCAAGGAGCGGCGGCTGTTGTGGATTCCCTTTTACGTATTCTCGCTGCGCGAAGACCGCCAAGCCGGGATTTTGACACCTAGTTTTGGGCAGCGCTCCCTTAGATTTGGGGCGCGTCAACGCGAGTGGGAACTGCGCAATTTGGGCTACTACCTCGCGCCCAACGACTATTGGGATCTATCCCTCGCAGCCGACCTACGGCAGCGCTCGGGCTGGCTAGGACGCGCCCGCCTCAACTACGCCGCGCGCTACCGCTTCAGAGGCCACGTCCGCACCCAGTTCGAAAACCGCCAAGAGGGCCGCACGGCCTCGCGCAACTGGCGACTCGAATTCAGGCACAGCCAAGAGCTAGGGCGCGACGCGAGCTTGCGGGCCAACGGCACCTTCCAGAGCAACAACAGCTTTGCCCAAGACAACAGCACCAGCCTCCAAGACCGCCTCAACCGCACCCTGCGCTCCAACTTCAGCTACACCCGGCGCTGGCGCGGCTCGGGCAACAGCTTCGGCCTGAAAGCGAGCCAGGCCAAAAACCTCGACACCGAAACGTCCTCCACCGTTCTGCCCGAACTCAGCCTGCGCAAGAGTCGCAAGCCGATTTGGGGCCAAGCGGGCCAAAGCCGTCAAAGCCGCCAAAACCTCCCCTGGTACAGCCGCATCTACTACGACGGCAACGCCAGTCTGCGCAACACTCGGCGCGGCACCCGCACGGACACGACCAGCAAAACCAGGGCCCAAGTGGTCTGGCGCGTCAGCGCGCAGTACCGCCCTTTCTCTTGGCTCAATCTCAGCCCAGCGCTCAACCAAGACTGGAGCGACCAAGACCTGCGCGAAGGCGCAACCCGCAGTCGGCGCAGGGACCGCTTCTCGACCCGTGCGGCCCTGAGCCAAACCTTCTACGGGCTTTTTAACCCGTCCATCGGCCCACTCCAAGCCCTGCGCCACGTGCTCAAACCCAGCGTCTCATTCAGCTACCAAGCCTCTCGTGCCGACACCGGCGGCGTCTTGGGCTTTGGCGGCGACGGCAGTCCGCTCCAACACCGGCGGACCCTGAACTTGAGCCTCGGCAACACCTTCTGGGCCAAAATTTTGCGCGACGAGGAAGAGCACAAAGTGCGCCTAGTCCAGCTCAATTTCTCTACGGCCTATGACTTTGAGAAAAAGGAGCGCCAGCTAGAAGACCTGCGCACGACCCTAAGCGTCGAAGCGGGTCGCTACCTAAACTCGCGGCTGACCTTGCGCCACGAATTCTACGACGAGCAAAACCGACTGCACTTGTTGGCACCGCGCCGCGAGCAACTCGAAGTGCGGACCTCAGCTAGCTGGTCGCGGCGGTCGTCAGCTTCGCGCGGAGATACCGACCGGACTAGTAGTTTTGACAGCTCCAGCCGCTACGGATCGAGTGGCTTTGACACCTACAGCTCCTACGGATCGAGTAGCTTCGGTACCTCCAACCCCTACGGATCTAGCAGTTTCGGCTCCTCCAGCCCCTATGGCCGGGAATCCTTCGGCTTTGAAAGCGGCCTCATGCGCGATATCGACAACCGCCAGCGCGGCAGCCGCTTTCAACTCAGCCACTACATCTCGCACCGCCGCGCCACCGCTACGACCGCTAGCTTCATCCGCTCTTGGGTGCGGGCCTCGACCGGCTTTAGCTTGTGGTCGAGCTGGTATTGCAATTATTCGCTCAACTACAATCTGCGCGCCCCGGGAACGCGGCTGTTAGCTACCGAGCGCATCACCTATGAGCTATTGTCCCTGCAAAAAGAATTCCACGACTGGACCGCAACCCTCAACGTACAACCGAGCACCTTCCGCAAAAACCGAGCGTTCTTTTTCAAGGTACAGTTGAAGGACATCCCACAGCTCAAACTCGAGCGCGGCCAGCGGCGCTTCTAGGCGTAGTTGACAGAGGTGCGACGAGGGGTACATTTGAAACTCATGTGACGATCCCCAAGCCTCAAAGACTTGGGTTTTTGAGAACTCGCATCACGGTAATCACAATAATCACAGTCCATTCCCTCCCGTGAAAGTCCTCGTCCAGCGCGTTAGCCGCGCCAGCGTCCACATCGATGGCCAACTCCACGGCCAAATCGGTCAGGGCCTAGTCCTGCTCGTCGGCTTCGGTCCCGACGACGACGAGCAATCTCTGCGCTTCTGCGCTGAAAAGTGCGCCCACCTGCGCATCTTCGCCGACGACCAAGGCAAGATGAATCGCTCGGTGCTCGACATCGGCGGCGGCGTGCTCGCCATCTCGCAGTTTAACCTGTACGGCGACTGCCGCAAGGGCCGCCGCCCCAGCTTCGTCCAAGCCGCTCCACCCCCGGTCGCCGAGCGCCTCTACGAGCGCTTTCTCAGCTTGCTCGCCGAACAGGGCTTGCCGCCCCAGTGCGGCGTCTTCGGCGCTTACATGCAGGTCGAAATCCACAACGACGGACCGGTCACCTTAATGGTGGAGTCGCCCGCGTGAAGCCACTCATCCTCGGCTCGGCCTCGCCCCGACGCGCCGCCCTGTTGCGCCAGCTCACCCTGCCCTTTACCGTCGTCCCCAGTCCACTGCAAGAGCCTGTGCCCGCAACGTCCATCCCGGCTGACTATGCACTCGAATCGGCCGTGGCCAAAGCCCGCGCCGTGGCCAGCGTAGTTGCTGCGGACGCCATCATCATCGCCGCAGACACCATCGTCTGTAGCAACGGCGCAATATTGGGCAAACCCGCCGACGCAGCCGACGCAGCCTCCATGCTCGGTCGTCTCTCGGGCAAGGTCCATCAGGTCTATACCGGACTAGCCATCCAAAGCGGCGAGCAGCTCCTACAGGAAGCTGTTTGTACCCAAGTGGAGATGCGGCCCTTGACCGCCGCGGACATCGCCGCTTACGTCGCTAGCGGTGAACCGCTCGACAAGGCCGGTGGCTATGGCATACAGGGGCTAGGGGCGCGCTTTATTGAACGCATCGCAGGTTGTTATTATAATGTAGTTGGTCTGCCCTTAGCTCGTCTTTGCGTGCTTTTGAGCGCGGTGGGGTGCGACCTAAACGATCAGGCCACAAAATGAGCGAAGAAAAACAACAAACTATCGGCGAAGAATTGTCGGCCGCACGCCAAGCACGCGGCCTCGCGCTCGAAGAAATACAGCGACAAAGCGGCGTTAGTCTTTCCGTCTTACAGGGCATAGAAGCCGGCGAGCTCGATATAGTTGAGCCGGTCTTTGTCCGCTTAGCCCTGAAAGCATATGCCGAATACCTCGACCTCGATCCCGAGCCGTTCCTGAGCCGCTTCGACCAACAGTACGGCCGGATCATGCAAGCGCGTTCCCGACCAGTGGTCGTCCTATCGCAGCCTACTCCGCGCCGCTCGCGTAAGCCACTGATCGTCACCGGCTCGATAATAGGTGCCTGCTGCGTCCTCGCTCTGGCGTTCTTCTACTTTTTCGGCAATAACAAGACCCCAACACAAGAAACCGAAATCCCAACACAAGCGATTGACGACCCAACGCAAACGGCCTACGTCTCGTCCCAATCTCAACCGCCAGCCACTCCAAGCGACCCGTCCGTCGAGTCATCCACCGAGCTGGCTGAGCCTCTCGCAACCGGGGCGGCTGCCCAAATCACCGAACCTGTCCCCGTGGTCCTCGAACTGGAAGCCCGCGACTCCACTTGGGTAAAGATCCGCTGGGATGACGCAGCAGAAAACTTTGAAGCCATCGTTCCGCCCGGCGAGCGCCACCGCTTTGAGGCCCGCGACCATTTCGTCGTGCTCTCAACTCGTCCCCATGGCCTGAGCTATTGGTTGGATGGCCAACTGCTTGGCAACGGCCAGTTCGGCGACCCCGACCAAGTGCTGCACTTCCGCGCCGCGGCCGACGGCATCGAGTTTATAACATTGGACTCACCGCCTTCCGCAGGAGAGGCCCCCGACGCCCAACCATGATCCAAGGCTACGTAGAGGTCTCCCTGCCGCCCCCCGTAGCGCGCGAGTTGACCTATGGCGTACCCGCTGAATTCGCCGCAGAAGCGCAGCCTGGGGCCTTAGTGTTGGTGCCGGTAGTCCAGCGCCGACTCACCGGCATTGTCTTAGGGCCAGCTACACTCGGCGACCTTCCTCCAAGCAAAATTCGCCCTATCGAACAAATCCTCGACACCTCGCTCCTCAGTCCAGAGGTCGTCGCACTCTGCCGCTGGATGGCTTCCTACTACATGGCCCCCCTCGGCAGTGCGCTGATGGCCGCTCTGCCCCCAGGCGTCAAACTCAGCTCCAACCGCCTCGTACAATTGCGTGATGCGCCCATTGGCCATCACGCAGGTATAGAGGCGCGGATCATCGGCGAACTCCAGCGCAGCGGCTCCCTCAAAGTCAGCACTCTCAAGCGCCGACTCGGCAGTCGGGGCTTGGAAAAGGGCGTGCGCGCCCTGCGTCGCAGCGGACACATCGAAATCGCGCCCGTGCTCGAAGACCGGCGACCCCGCGCCCTGAGCCAACGCTGCTTTTTCCTAAACGACGAACCAGCCGCGCACACAGCCATCGCCGCCATCGAAAAACGCGCACCGCGCCAAGCAGCCTGTCTGCGCTACTTGCTCGACCACCCCACGGCCGCGCGTAGCGAACTGAGCGCGGCTGGCTTTTCCTCAGCTATACTCAAGGCACTCGAAAGCCGCGGCTTGATTTCACCAACGGCCGAAGAAGTCATCCGCGACCCCCTCGCCCACATCGCCAGCGGCACCCCCCCAGACCTCGTCCCTACAGCCGACCAGCAACAGGTCCTCAACAACCTATCGGCCGCACTCAACGCCCAGAAATTCTATCCGGCCTTGCTGCACGGCGTCACCGGCTCGGGCAAAACCCTTGTGTACGTCCAACTTGTGGCGCAAGCGTTGGCTGCCGGGCGCGGCGCAATCATCCTGGTGCCAGAAATCGCCCTCGCTTGGCAGATGGTGCGGCGCTTCAAAGAGCACTTCGGCGAGGCCGTCGCCGTTTTCCACAGCCAGCTTTCGGCTGGGGAGCGCTACGATACGTGGCGTCGCTTGCGCCGCCGCGAGCAGCGCGTGCTCATCGGCGCTCGCTCGGCCATCCTCGCACCGGTAGAAAATTTAGGGCTGATTGTCGTGGACGAAGAGCACGACACCTCGTACAAGCAAGAAGACCTAGACAGTAGCCGCCCCCTCACCTACAACGCCCGCGACCTCGCCTTAGTGCGCGGGCAGCGCTGCAACGCCGTCGTCGTCCTCGGCTCAGCCACGCCCAGCTTAGAGTCGCACTGGAATGCCGCCACCGGCAAGTACCACCTCCATACTTTGCCCCGCCGCATCGATGACCGCCCCTTGCCGCAAGTGGCGGTCGTCGATATGAAACAGGAGCCTTTCCAAAGAAAGCAACGCGCCATCTTCTCGCACGACTTGCGGTGCAAGATGCAAGACCGCCTCGCGCGCGGCGAGAAAATCATCCTGTTGCAAAATCGCCGCGGCTTCGCTCCCTTCGTTAGCTGCACCGCCTGTGGCGAGCCGATTCAGTGCCCTAGTTGCCGCGTCTCGCTGACTTATCATCGGCGACCCACTGCCTCCGAAACGCGCTGTCATTACTGCGACTTCGCGGCCCCACCACCGCCGGTCTGCCCGTCCTGCGGCAGCTCGGAATTGCGCTTCGCCGGAGTGGGCACCCAAAAGGTCGAAAGCGCCCTGTTGGCCCAATTCCCCGGCATCCGCGTCATCCGCATGGACGTGGACACCACCGCTTGGAAAGGCGCGCACGACGCACTCGTCGAGCGCTTCCGCAACGGCGAGGCCGACGTGCTGCTCGGCACCCAAATGGTCGCCAAGGGCCTCGACCTGCCCGAAGTCACGCTTGTCGGCGTGATTTCCGCTGACACCGGTATGCACCTGCCCGACTTCCGCGCGGCCGAGCGCAGCTTCCAGCTTCTGACCCAAGTCGCCGGCCGCTCGGGGCGCGGCCACACCGCCGGTGAGGTCGTAATCCAGACGCTCCTGCCCGACGACTCAGCCTTGCGCGCGGCCGCCAACCAAAATTACGCGGCCTTTGCCCACAACGAGCTGGCCCAGCGGCAGCAGGCCGGATTCCCTCCGTTTGGCCGCCTCATCGTCTTCCGCTGGCGCGGCCCCTGCGAGCAGGCCGTTGAAACCGGGGCGCAACAAGGCGTGAACGCCCTGCGGCAGGGCCTCGACCAAGATGCGCTCGTGCTCGGGCCAGCCCCAGCCCCGCTGGCGCGGCTGCGCGGTAACTATCGCTGGCAAGCCCTCTTGCGCGGCTCCTCGGCGCGCCATTTGCGCACAACAGCTCTTAGCGCCCTGCCAGCCATGCGCGAGGCCGCCAAAGAGCACGCCCTCCACTTTTCCATTAACATCGACCCTCTAACGATGATGTAGGCCGTTTCCATGCTCTTGCTCCGCCTCTTTCCTCTGCTGCTTTTGGCCCTACCCGTCCGCGCCCAGTTATCCGGCACCCAATGGGAAGCCTATACCAGTATGCGCCAAATCAACCGGATCCTCGTCCACCAAGACGCAGTCTGGGCCGGCACCAGCGGCGGCGTCCTGCGCTACGACCAGCAGACCCAAGCCTATACGCGCTTCACTCGCCGCGACGGCCTGCCGGGCAACCTCATCTTGAGCCTATCCGTAGATGCCAACGGCCACTTGTGGTTTGGCACGCACTCTCAGGGTTTGAGCCGCTATCGGCCCGAGCAAAACCGCTTCGATCCGCCCTTTCTAGACTTCCAAAACCTTCGCATCAACGCCCTTGAGCCTCATGGGGACATCCTCTACGTCGGCAGCGAGCGCGGCGTCAGCGCGTTTGTCATCAGCAAGGAAGAGGTCAAGGAGACCTATCGGCGCTTGGGAGAGCTGCCCAAAGACACCGAGGTGACCAGCATTGAAATGTTTGCCGGTCGCCTGTGGGCCGGGACCGTCAATGGCCTAGCGTGGGCGGATTTGGCCCAGCCCAATCTCCAAGACCCCAGCAGTTGGGAAGCCGAGCCAATAAGGGGCGAGGTGCGCGACATGCTGGTCTATCAAGACACGCTCTTCGTCGCGGCCACGGACGGCATCTGGCGTGTACATCCCGCGCTCGACCGCCCCGAACTCGATTATTCCACGACCAGCAGCGTTGCCCTCGGCCTCTTCGAGGGGAGCATCGTCACTGGGGCGGCTGACGGCACCTTATCCCAGCGCCAAGGCAACGGTTGGCAACCGCTCAGTGCGTCGAACATCAGCAGTACCGCGGACCTGTCCGATACCGACGGCCCCCTATGGGTCGCCAGCCATAGCGGCCTCCGCGTCCTCGGCACTGACCCACCGCCACCGCCCCGCGAGCCTAGAGCCAACTTCTTCTTCGACATAGCGCAGACTCCCAACGGCCACCTGTGGGTCGCCTCTGTGCCCAAGGACAATCTGCCCGCTTTTGGTCTATACGAGTTCGACGGAGAGGGCTGGACTACCCACACCACCAATACCGACCTGTCGTCCAATACCGTCTCGGCCTTGGAGACCGACGACGAGGGCCTGCTGTGGGTTGGCCATTGGGGCCGGGGCATTGACGTGCGCGACGCCAACGGTCAGTGGCAGCACCTCACCGCCAACAACTCGGCTCTCGAAGGCATCAACGGCGGTACCTTTGTCGCTATCAGCGACATCGACCGCGACGCCAACGGCTTGCTGTGGATCGCCAACGTCCAAAATGGGCTCGTCGTCATGGATGGGTGGCCGCCCCAACAGGCCGCGCTCAACAGCCAGTTGAACTTCGGCATGTCCGCAGGCCGCGACATGACCAAAATCGCCATTGGCCCCGACGGCCTGAAGTGGATTGGGACGGCGCTCGACGGCTTTTTCCTCTTAGACGATGGCGGCACCCCTTTTGAACTCGGCGATGAGACCGGCTTAGTCTTCGACACCGTCGCTTATCCAGACCTGACCAGCAATGCCGTCATCGACATCCACGTCGATCGCTCGGGGCAAGTGTGGATAGCCACCAACAACGGCCTCAATGCCGTGCGCGGCGAGTATTCGCGCACCAACGCGGATTTTGCGGTCGCAAGCTGGAAGGTGTACAACGCCAACAACGGCCTGCCATCCACTGCGACCACGGCGCTGGCTGAAGACGACTGGGGACGCATTTGGGTCGGCACCGAAGGCGGCTTGGCCCGCATCAACACCGAGGGCCAAGTCGAGTTTGCGCTCGACACCAGCGACGGCCTCGTCAACAACCGCGTCAACTCACTGTACTTCGACCGTGAAAACGACGCGCTGTGGATTGGCACGCTCGGCGGGATGGGCCGCCTGCAACTCGGCACCTCGGGGACCGCCGCTGGTCCTCAGGCATACGCGTATCCCAACCCCTTCCACATCGGCGTGCGCGGCGCATCCCTGACCTTTGCCGACCTGCCGCTGGGAGCCAGCGTGCGCATTTTCACCGCAGCCGGCGAACTCGTCCGCCAACTCGACGGCGCAGCCGGCCAAGGCCCGGTCACTTGGAATGGCCAAAGCGCGGCGGGCTTTCTGGTGGGATCGGGTATTTACTACTTTGTCGCACAGGCAGAAACCGGCGACGCCGTGCACGGCAAAATCGCCGTGATCAACGACCGCTGACATGCGCGGCCTCTGCGTTGCAATCGCCGTCGCGCTCCTCGCTGCGGACGGCCCGGCCCAGCCCCTATTTACCATTGCGCGGCTGCAATACGGCGGCGGCGGCGACTGGTACAGCGACCCCTCTTCCCTGCCCAACCTCCTCCGCTTCTTAAGGGAACACACCCAAATCGACGCGGCCGAAACCGAGGCGCGGGTGCAAATCATGGACGAGGAGTTGTTTTCCTATCCGTACATCTACATGACCGGGCACGGCAATGTGGTCTTTTCCGCTGAGGAGGCAGCGCGGCTTCGGCACTACTTGGAAAGCGGCGGTTTTCTCCACGCCGACGACAACTACGGCATGGACGAGAGCTTCCGCCGCGCCATGCGCCAAGTCTTCCCCAACGCCGAGTGGGTAGAACTGTCGCCCGAGCATCCCCTGTTCCACTGCCACTTCGAATTGCCAGCGGGCCTGCCCAAAGTCCACGAGCACGACGGCAAAAGGCCGCAAGCCCTCGCGCTTTTCACCGGCGAGCGTCTAGCCGTGCTGTACACTTATGAGGCGGATTTAGGAGACGGCTGGGAAGACCCCGACGTCCACAGCGACCCAGAGGGTAAACGACTCGACGCCCTCAAAATGGGGGCCAATATCGCGGTCTGGGCGCTGAGTCACTAGACGAGCAGTAAGCGATACCCCCACAACGCCAGCACGAGAACTAGCACGCCCCCAGCAAGTCCCTTGCGGAGAGATGGGGACAGCGCGAGCCAAGCGCGACCGAACCAACTCGGAGAGCACGCTAGGCCAAGGGCCAATAGGACGAGGAAAAATGCGAAGGGATGGTAGTGCCAAGCACCGGCGAGGTTCCCTTGTGCAAGCGCGATGCAGGCGCGCCCCATGCCGCAGCCTGGGCAGGGCAACTGGGTGAGGAAGCGGAAGGGACACAGGACCGGCCAAGCCGCGCCGAACACGGGACTAAGCCACGCCGTGAATGCCGCGACGAGCGCCAGCCCAACGAGGAAAATTCGCGCGAGGTGAACTGAACTAATCGTCGGAGCTTTCACCGTAGAACTTGTTGACTTCCCACTGCTGGATAGCAGTAGCGGCCAAGCCGAGGGAAAAAATAGAAATTAGGACGCAGATCAACGCTAGGTCTCCGTTGACGCGCAGATTATTGTTTTCTTGAATCTCGTTGATGCCCTTCGCCATCTTGTATTCGTAGTAAAGCTCAAAGATGCTGCACGTCACGATAAAGAGTACGAGCCAAAGCCAGAAGTTGTACTCCTCCCGCCCCAGCCACGCATTGAGCGTTTCCATCTGTTTGTACTGCCAATAGAAATAGTAAATCCCAAACGTCAGAATGCTGAGGATTATTCCCAGGACAATGCTTCGCACTCCGTCGTATTCTGGATATGGGTAGCTCTGCATAATTGGACCTCCGGCTATGAGAATGTGCGTCCGCAAATATAGCCACCACGCGCCACGCAGCAACCGCCCCTAGCCCCCCTCCTCAACCCTCATATACGCGTCAATCGGCAAATCGGCCAGCCGTTGCAACACCCCACTCGGCCAATAGATGTGCAGCGAATCCACCCGGCCCGCCGCGCCCAAGCCAAAATGCACGCGCCGGTCGCCGCTGCCCAAAAAGCTCTCGCCGCACAGCACGTCCCGCCGCTGCCTTTGGCTGCCACTCCACAATACGACCTTCGCGCCAACGGCCTCGCGGTTTTTTCCCGCGCCCACAAGGCGCAAACCGAGCCAGTGGTGATTAGCAGTTATCTGGTTGTGCAGCAGGGAGGGCTGGCCATTGAGGTTGGTGACGAACAGGTCCACGCGGCCGTCGTCGTCAAAATCCCCGGCCACTGCGCCGCGACTGACCGCCCGATCCTCGCCCAACTCGACGAGGCGGAAGTGCCCTGCGTCATTGGCGAACAAATGATTTGCTTGCGCGTAGGTCGCGCCGCTGCCCGGGCGTTCGATCTGCGGATACACGTGTCCGTTGGCCACGAACAAGTCTTGATCGGCATCGTTGTCAAAATCGAGAAAGACCGCGCCAAACCCCACGAAGGGCAGGCTGATACGGCCCAAGCCCGCGGCAAAGCTCACGTCCGCAAACGTACCGCCGCCGGTGTTGCGATAGAGCGTGTTGTAGTCATCCTCAAAGTTGGTGACCAGCAAATCGCCGTCGCCGTCGTTGTCGTAATCGCCCCAAGCCGCGCCCATGCCAGCCTGCGCTAAGCCCGTTTCCCCGAGCGCGGCATTGGCCTGTAGCCCCACTTCAGCAAAGGTGCCCGCGCCGTCGTTGCGGTAGAGGAAATTGGGCGTCGAGTCGTTGGCGACGTACAGGTCCAAATCCCCGTCGTCGTCGCTGTCGATGAACAGCACGGCAAACCCATAGCCCGGATCGTGCCGCCCGAGGCCGCTAGCCGCCGTCACCTCGGCAAAGGTACCGTCGCCATCGTTGCGGTAGAGCGCGTCCGGCAACGCGGGCAAGCCCAGCGGGCCGATGAATACGTCCCGGCCCTTCCACTGCGTCCCCAAGGGCCGCACCGCGGTCGAATCAAAATCCGCGTAATTGGCCACGTACAAATCCAAGTCGCCGTCCAAGTCCGCGTCACCCATGGCCGCGCCCGTACTCCACACCGGCAGCGCCAGCCCGGCGCGGGCCGTGGCATCGGCGAATTGCCCCAATCCGTCGTTGCGATAGAGGATGTTTTCTTGCAGGCAGGTGATGTACAGGTCGGCGTCGCCGTCGGCATCGTAGTCCGCACTCAGCGCGCCCATGCCCCAGCCGCGACCCGTAGCACCGGCCGCGACCGCTCGATCGACAAAGCCACGGCCATGGTCATTGCGATAGAGAGCATTGTCACCGCCCTCCCCATTGACCCAATAGATGTCCAAATCGCCGTCGCCATCCGCGTCGAGAAGCGCGGCTCCACCGCCTTTGGCTTCGACGATATAGCGCTTTTCTGCACCGCCGCCGACGTGGGACTGCTCCATGCCCCAATCGCTGGCTTTGTCGATGAAGGGAAACTCGTCAGTAGGCGCACAGGCCACCATGCACAGTAGAAGCCCACCCCACTTCAATTGCGCCACAACCCTTCAAGACCCGGTAACCGGCGCGACCTCGGCGGGTTTCTCCACTACCAACCGCCCCCAAAACTCTTGAACTCCCACCAACAGGCGCATTCCTATCGGGACGCCCAACAAAATGATGAAGGTGGCAAACAGGATGCCAAAGCCCAGACTGACGGCCATTGGGATCAAAAACTGCGCCTGGAGGCTCTTTTCGAGGATCATCGGCAGCAGGCCGAAAAAGGTCGTCAGCGAGGTCAGCAGGATCGGACGGAAGCGCGCGGCTCCGGCAGAGACCAGGGCATCCTCGTGCGACGATCCCTCGCGCCGCAGTTGGTTGTAAAAGGTCAGCAGCACCAGCGAATCGTTGACCACCACGCCTGAGAGCGCGACGATGCCAAAGAGACTCAAAAGCGCCAAGTCTATTCCCATGAGTAGATGCCCCCAAACCGCACCAATGATGCCAAAGGGAATCGCGCTCATAACGACGAGG
>JAJEEZ010000271.1:0-6143 GCA_022820705.1 Candidatus Latescibacterota bacterium
ATATACTCTTCCTTCCATGACAATTGCGGTCCGACCCTACCTCCCGGACGATCTGTCCGCCATCTTCGACCTTTACAACGCATTGCTCGTCGGTCGCGTTCCTCACTGCTGGCCGGTGGCACCATCCTCTCTGGACGAAACGCTGCAGGCAGGTGAAATCGAGCGCGAGGAAACGCAGCGTCTCGAGCAGGCTGTCCTCGTGGCAGGCTCAGGTGGCGACGGATTCGTCCACGTCGGCCGCCAGGCGACGAACAAGTGGCAGAAGGACGAGATCGGCGTGATCCGCTTCTTAGCCTACCGCCGCGGCGAGCGCGCCGTGGGCGATGCGCTGTTGGCCGCGGCCGAATCTTGGATGCGCGAACGGGATCTGCGGCGCAGCGTCGTCATGCCGCAACCTTGGCGTTATCCGTTTTACGCCTTCCCCCACGCCTACTTGTCCGATCACCTCGATCACGTGCAGGCCCTAGTGCGCTTCCGCGGCTATACTAAGACCGGCGGCGAGGTGTTTCTCGACTGGCTAGACATGCAGCCGGAGTTGGCTAGCGATGCTAGTGGACTCGATTACGAGCTTTGCGTCGAGGATCGCCCGGGGGCCGGTTCCCGACCGGGATTGCGGGTCCGAGCCATTCAGGACGGCGACGGTATCGGCGAGTGCGAGTTGGTCAGCGGTGCCGAATCCTCCGCTGCCGACGAGGCCCACGACTTCGCGTTCTGCGACTGGCTCGGCGTGAACGAGAAGCACCAGGGCCGCGGCCTCGGGCGCTTCCTGCTGGCACATGCCATGTACTTGGCGCGCGAGCGCGGCTATCGCCACGGTGCCATCAGCACCGCTTTTGACAACGACCGCGCCTTCTTGTTCTATACCAACTACGGGTTCCGGGTCGTCGATTGGACCTACGAATTCGCGCGAGAGCTTTCGTGACCTCCGACTGCGACTGCCAAGGTGCTGCCCATGATCATTGACTCTCACGCCTACTGCTTCCCCCCGGCCGACTCTCCCGCCGGACATCCCACTGCCGCCGATCACTTGCGCTGGGTCCAGGGCGGTCAGGCCTCTCACCACCAGCCCGCTTGGCGCATCAGCGACCGCGCACCGGCCTCTTCCGATGTGCTGGCAGCGCCCGGTGGGGCCATGGATTTCGACAACTTGCCCGACGTCAACTTCCGCGTTGACCACGACAAGGGACGGGTGGTGTGGACAATAGACGGCGAGGACTTCACCAAGCAGTTCTATCCGCCCGATTTGCCCCATTTGGAGTACACGCCTCACAATCTGCTGGCCGAGATGGACTACGCTGGCGTCGATAAAGTCCTGTTGCACGTCGATGCCATGTTGGGCCGCGATCCCGCGTTCCAGGCTGAGGCGGTCGCCGTCGATCCAGAGCGGATTTATTCGATGGCCCCCGTTGATGAGTGGCGCTTGGCTGGCGAACTCGATGACGTCATCGCCGAAACCGTCGCCGCCGTTGAGCAGCACGGCCTGCACGCTATCAAGTTCAATCCGCCCCACGCTTATTACTATCGTTCCGATCCGTGGGATGGGGAGCACCTGCGTCCGTTTTGGGAGGCGGTGGCCGCGCTCGGCGTGCCCGTGTTTTTTACGCTCGGTACCGGGCCGGGCGAAGCGTCGGTGTTGCAGACCGTGGAGAGCCGGCGGCGCGGCTACTTGGCCGAGCTCGACATCTTGGCGCGCTGGATGGAGCGCTACCCAGATGTGCTGTGCAGCCTCACGCATGGCTTCCCGTGGCGTCTTTTCCTCGACGACGATCCCGCCGCCCCGAGTCGGATCGATCTGCCCGACGAGATATGGGCTCCCTTTGCCAATCCGAACCTGAGCTTGGAGGTCTGCTTCCCGGTGCGCCTCGGTGACTTGTTCGATTATCCGTACCGCGAACTGTGGCCGACGCTTGAGCAGATGGTCGAGCGCATTGGTGCCGACCGGCTACTGTGGGGCACTGACATGCCCTTCCAGAACCGGTTTTGCACCTATCGCCAGTCGCGCCGCTGGATTGAGGACTACTGCGAGTTCCTCTCTGCCGAGGATCTGGCGGCGATTATGGGTGGTACCTGTGCGCGCGTGCTTGGGTTGAGAATTAGGAATTAGGAATTTTCGGTACTTACGTACGCGTACTCGGCCTTGGGGCCTGATGATTTGGAGCAACGTCTAAGGAGAAATACTATGGCCGGAGAAACGAGATACCGTGCAGCGATCGTGGGATTGGGCTTTATCGGGGGTGCGGACCAGGTCTCGGGCGACGCCCTCGGCCAACTCGTCGAGGACCTCGACGGCACGCACGTGGGGGCATTGGGCAATCACGACCGGGTCGATCTAGTCGCCGGTAGCAGTCGAGACGACGGGCGGCGCGAGCGCTTCCACGCGCGCTATGGCGTGCCCGCGTTTGCCGACTGGCGCGAGATGTTCCGCGCAGCCGCGCCCCTCGACATCGTCTCGATCGCCACGTACACCCCCGTTCACGCTGAGATCACTCAAGCGGCGGTAGAAGCCGGTGCCTGCGCCATCTACTGCGAAAAGCCCATTGCGGCGACGGTCGCCGAGGCCGAGGGTATGCTATCCGTCTGCAACGAGGCCGATGCCCTGCTCGTCATCAACCACAACCTGCGCTTCCATCCTGGCTATCGGGGGCTGCGCGACCGCATCGCCGCTGGTGCGCTCGGCACGTTGACCTCGGCCTCGCTCCAGTGGACCTCTGGCCGCCTCGGCAACGTCGGCACGCACATGATCGACGCCGTGCAGATGGTCACTGGCCTGCCGGTGACTGCTGTCTCCGGTACTCTCGATCTGTCGGGGAAACCCGACTGCCGCGGCGGAGCTTTCACCGATCCCGGTGGCTGGGGCTTGTTGCGCCTCGGACGCGATTTGCCCGCGGCCGATGGCGCGCCGCAGGGCGACTTGATCTGCATGGTTGACGCCGCTGACTACGGCACTGCGCCACCGCGCCACCGCTTCCACGGCACCGAGGGCTACGCCATCTGCCGCAACCGCGACATTGAGATCGTGCGCGGCGACGACCGCGAGTTTTTGCCCGATGACTCCCCGGACAGCGGCATGGACCGGGCCGTGGCCGAGATCGTCAATTGGCTCGATGGGGAGGAGCCCTTCTCCTACGATGCGCGGGAAGCTGTGCGCACCTTAGAGGCGATCATTGCCTTTCACGCCTCCCACCGCGCTGGCGGTGCGTGGGTCGAGGTACCGTTGCGCGGCGACGACTGCGATATAGTTCTGCACAGCGGCTGAGGCCCCTCACCCCTTCGGCACCACGAGGGCGCGGTCGCCGTAGGGAATTGAATCCATTTCAGTGTCGTAGATTCGCTCCAGAAAGTCGCGGTCCCACGGTCGTTCGGCCGCTGGTAGCCGCTCCACCGTACCATCTTTGAGAAAAATGAAGTGATCCCCGTAGAGGAAGGCGCTGTTGGGGTCGTGCAGGACGGCGAGGACGGTGAGGTCGGCATCGACCAACTCGCGGATCAGGCGCAGTAGGTGCGCTTGGTTGAGAAAGTCGAGGTGCGAACTCGGCTCGTCGAGGAGGATGAGACGGGGCTGTTGGGCTAGAACCCGGGCGATGCGGACGAGTTGTTGTTCCCCCCCCGATAGCTCGGTATAGGGGCGCTCCTTCAGGTGGATAACGCCGACCCGTTCCAGTGCCGCGATGCCGATCTCCACGTCTTCCTTCTTGGGAACGTAAGAGACGTAGCTGGCGCGGCCGGTCAGGACTACGTCCTGCACGGAGAAAGGGAAAACCGGGCGGTGGTGTTGGGGCAGGTAGCCGAGGACGCGGGCCCGCCGCCGGGACGAGAAGGAGCGGAGTTCCTCTCCCATGATCTGCACGTTGCCGCGCTCAAAGTCGAGGAAGCCGCCTAAGATGCGCATGAGCGTCGATTTGCCGCTGCCGTTCTTGCCGAGCAAGACGGTGAACTGCCCCGTCGGGATTTCCAGCGAGATCTCGTTGAGAATCGGTCTCTCTTCGTAGGCAAAGGAGAGCTTCTCGACTTGGATGGCTGGTACTAGGTCTCCCATCCGATCTGCGCCTTTTTGAGGAGGAAGATGAAGAACGGCCCGCCGAGCAGGGTGGTGAAGACCCCGACCGGGATTTCAAAGGAGGCCAATGTGCGCGAGCAGGTATCGACTAGCAGCAAAAAGGCCCCGCCAAAGGCAAAGGAGGCCGGCAGGGTGTGGCGGTTGTCCGGCCCCAGCATCATGCGCACCATGTGCGGCACGGCGAGGCCAATCATGCCGATGACGCCGGCCACGGCAATCGCCGCCGAAGCGGCCAAGGTTGCCGGAATGAGAATCAGCACCCGCTCTCGCTCTGGGTTCAGGCCGACCGCGCGCGCTTCTTCGTCGCCTTGGGCCAGTACGTTCATGCGCCAGCGAAAGAGGAAGAGCCAGATCACGCCGATGCCTATCCCCGGGGCTGCGGAGTTCAGCTTGGCCCAACTCGAATTGTGCAGGTTGCCCATAGTCCAATGGACGATGGTTTGCAGCTTGTACGGGTCGGTGAGGAACTGGACGATGGTCAGCAGAGCGGTGAAGATCCCAGTGACGATCACTCCCGAGAGAATGAGGGAGACGACCGACACAGTCTTGCGGGTGCGGGCTAAGAAGTAAGCCAAGCCCACGGCGAGCAGGCCAAAGCCGAAGGCCGTCGGCTGGAGCGGAAGGAACGGCAGAACTAGGGCTATGGCTGCGCCAAAGGCGGCACCGGAGGAAAGCCCGAGGATGTAGGGGGCCACGAGGGGATTGCGAAACAGTGCCTGCAAGGCGTTGCCTGCTGCGGCCAAGGCACCTCCCACCAGAAAGGTGAGGAGGATGCGCGGCAGGCGCACCTCCCACACGATCGTCCCCACCAGCGACTCTTCGGTTCCGGCGGTCGCCTCGCGAAAGAGCAGGCCGTAGAGCCAGACGAGAATCTGCCCTGCCTCGGCGCTGGCCGAAGGGCCGAGCAGGAGGGAGCCGAAGAGGATCGGCAGCGGCAGGGCGTAAATAAGGCGGCGGCGGAACGCGCTATTCACGGGCCGTCTCCTGTCCCGTATGAAAGAGACGGCAGTTCCCCGAGCCGTCCCCCGTATAGCTTGTTCAGCAGGTCGGATCGCAACTGTTCTAGGTCTTTTGCGGAGAAGCGGTCTGGATGGCACCAGCGGGCGACGAGATCGACGGTGAAGATGTACTTGAGGGTCCAGAAGTCGCAGGAGAAGGGGTCGGGCAATTCGCGTACCCGCCCGTTGCGCACGGCTGAGAGCGAGCGCCAGCCGGACAGTTCTCCGATGTCCTCGACATCGAGCCGGTCGTTGCACCACATGACGATCAGCTCTGGGTTCCAGACGAGGACGTTTTCGAGGTTGACGACGAGGTGCTCTAGCTCGCTGCTGGCCGCCACGTTGGTTCCTCCGGCCAGATCAATTAGCTCCTGCACGGTGCTGTTGCGGCCGGCCGTCTCCAGCGGTCCTTGGTCCCACATGAAGTACACGCGCGGCTTGGCTTCTCCTTCGCCGAGGGCGGTTTTGCGCCGCACTGCTTCCAACTCCTCCTCGGCAATGGCGAGGAGTTCGGCAGCGCGCTCTTGGGTGCCGGTCAGTTCGCCGAGGGCAGTGATCTCGCGGTGAATATCCGCAAAGCGCTCGATATAGACTCCGAAGACCGGGATCCCTTTTTCTTCGAGGGCGGCGATGGATTCCTCCTGACCCGACCAGAGGATGACTAGGTCTGGCTGTAGCGCCACCATGCTCTCGATGTTGACGAAGTCCCAGTTGCCCGGCGTCGGCAGGGTGCGCTCGCGGATGCGTTCGTCCATAGCCGCGTAGTACGGGAAGACGCTCTCTTGGTAGATATTGGTCGAAATGCCGACGAGACGCGCTTCAGCCCCGAGCATGTACAGGCCGCTGAGGGCGCTTTCGAGCAGGCAGACGATGCGCTCGGCCGGCTTGTCTAGTTCGATGCGGCGACCGCGGAAATCGGTGGCTGCCACGCCTTCGGCGAGAGTCGGAGTGCTGGCGAGGAGGAGAGCGAGAAAGAGAAGGCCTACCCCCCTAGCCCCCCGTCCTGCGAGGAAGGGGGGAACCGGGGACCACTGTGCTGGGGGAGGCTGTAGTAGAATCATTGTAGGGGTGGTTCGCATCGGTGTAGG
>JAJEEZ010000044.1:0-6862 GCA_022820705.1 Candidatus Latescibacterota bacterium
GGGAGCAATCGGCACTAGCGGCGACATAGGCGATCTTCGTGCCATCTGGAGACCAAGCTGGGTCCGAGCTGAAGCAATGTCGTCCTTTGGTCAGATTTATGGGATCACTTCCATCCGCATTCATAGTCCAAACGTCGGAAGGTCCCTCGCGATAGGAGAGAAAAGCGATTTTGCCATCGGCTTGCCCCCAGCCCGAGACGGCCAGCCCCAGCGTTGCCAAGCAGGCGATCAGTAGGGATCGATAGTTCATAACGCGGCTCCTTGCATAAGGTTGTGAATAGAGTAGAGCGTTATACTTTATCTAGCAAGGAAGCAGAAGAGGAATGCATCACGCCCCGGCAGGTCAGCCAAAGCCAGCCCCTCTCGTCAACCCGCACGTGCCGCGTCCCGTTCTGCACCACCCCCTCATCGCCCTTGCCTACATTAAATATAACCGCCGATGCGCTAAAACTACTCATAGCCTAGCGCCCTACACGTCCCCTCCATCCTGCTGCGCTTCTTGACAAGGATACACCGCTAAGCTAGCATCTTTACTATACCCAACGCCATGTTAGCTGCCCGCATCTTCAAGACGGTACTCGCGCCCGCCCTCGTCTTGCTGCCCTCCCCCAACCCAAGCGTTGAGCGCGAAATGGCCCGCGACATCAACGGCTTGCAACGCGCCGAGTGCGAATATCGGGGCATTGTGGCCCGCTTCGACGAACTCACCCGCGCCTATATCCTGCAAGCATACGAAGACGGCCAACTGCTCCGCTGGCAGGCCCAGCCCAGTCCCTACAACCCTGAGACCGAGACCTTGGTCACCGCGATCTTTACTGCGGCCGGCCCCAAGGCATCTGCTCCTGTGCCCGAACTGGCCCATCTGCGCTCCCAGAGTGGGACGACGGGTGCTGGCGTCACCTGGCGTTACAGTAGGCTAGCGGCCGTGCGGATTGAACCCCACGGCGACTTGGCCCGCGACGCCATCGCCGTGTTTAGAGCCACAGTTGACAGCTTTGTCGAACGCATGGTGTACGCCCCCACTGGCGGTGTGCTCCGCACTGCTCCCGCTCCTAGTGCCCCAGTGCTAGCCCGCATTGAAGCGGGTGCAGTCCTGCTCGTCGAGGAAGAGCGAGCGGGCTACGTGCGCGTGCGCCAGCCGCCAGCGACTGCGGCCGGGTGGCTGGAACAAAAGCAAGTGCGAGCGGTTGAGGAAGTCGATGGACGCGATCATTGAAATACGCAACCTGACCAAGATCTACGACATGGGAGCGACTGCGGTCCACGCCCTAAGCGAGGTGGATCTGTGCGTGGCCACAGGCGAATACGTGGCCATCATGGGGCCGTCGGGATCGGGCAAAAGCACCTTGCTCAATATCCTCGGCTGCCTCGACGTGCCCACCTCGGGCAGCTACGCCCTCGGCAACGCCCTCGTCAGCGAAATGGACGACGACGACCTAGCGCGGATCCGCAATCAGGAGATCGGCTTTGTATTTCAAACCTTTAACCTCCTACCGCGCGCTAACGCCTTGGGCAATGTCGAGCTGCCGCTGATCTACAGCGGCCTACCAGTGCGCCAACGCCGTGAGCTAGCCGCCCGCGCCCTCGACTCCGTGGGCTTGGCCGAGCGCATTGAGCACCGGCCCAACGAACTGTCCGGCGGCCAGCGGCAGCGCGTGGCCATTGCGCGCGCCCTCGTCAACGAGCCTTCCATCATCCTCGCCGACGAGCCGACCGGTGCCCTCGACTCCCGCACCGGCGACGAAATCATGGACCTCTTCGACCAAGTACACGCCGCGGGTAACACTATCCTCCTCGTAACGCACGAAGAGCACCTCGCCCGCCGCAGCCGCCGCATCGTCCGCTTCCGCGATGGCCGAATCGAAAGTGATCATCTCACCGAGGAGGTCGCCCAGTGAGAGCGGTATTTTGCGCCCTCGTACTCTGCGCCTGTCAAGGTGCGCCGCCCGACCTACCCACAGCCGAGGTCGTGCGCGGCGATTTTGCCGTGACGCACTTTGAGGGGGGCGAGGTGCAGGCGGCCAGCGGCGAAGTCGTGGTGTCGCCGCGGATCGGCGGGCGGCTCAAAATCGTCCACCTCTGGCCCGAAGGCGAACAAGTGGATGTCGGCGACTTGATCCTCCAGTTCGACCCGGCCGAGTTTGAACGCGAGATGCTCGACCGCGAGGGCCAGTTCGAAGAGGCCCAATCGGACTTTGCCAAGGCCAAGGCCGAACGCGAGCAACGCCTAGCCGACATCAAGCGCCAGATCCAGCAGCGCCAAGCCGAGCTCAAACTCGTCGCGCTCAACCAAGAACGCCAACAGTTCGCCTCGACCATCGACCAAGAGCAAGGGCGCATCAATTTGGCGAAGGCCCAGCGCGCTGTGGCGGAAGCCCGCCAGGAGTCCATAGCCCAAGAAGTGGTCAATCGCGTGGATTTTCTCAATCACGAGTTGAGAATCGCCCGCCGGCAGGAGCGCTACGAAAGGGCGCGCCGCGACTACGAACGCACCAGCGTCTATGCGGCCAAACCAGGTATCGTGGTCTATCGCAAAATCTGGAAACCCGGCACCGACGAAGAGGGCAAAGTCGCGGTCGGCGACCAAGTCTGGAGTGGTCGCGCCCTGCTCGAAATTCCGGATATGAGCAAGATGCAGGTGCTGTGCCTGATCGGCGAAATGGACATTGAGCGCGTGCGCGTCGGCCAGCGCGCTTACATCCGCCTCGAAGCCTTTCCCGGCCCGGTCTTTAATGGGGTGGTGTCCGAACTAGCACCCATGGCATCCCCCCAGCCCGGGGCGCCGGACATCCACGTCTTCGAGTTAGTCATCGACATTGACGAGCAGGACGACCGGCTCAAGCCCGGCATGTCGGCCGAGGTCGAAATCGTCCTCGAAACCGTCCCCGAGGCTCTCTCGGTGCCGCTGGGTGCGTTCTTTGAGGGGGAGGATGGGCTAGTCGCTTTCCGCCTCGACAACGGAAAATTCGTGGAAGTGCCCGTAGTGATCGGGCCAAAAAACGCCACCGCAGCGGTCGTCACCGCTGGCTTGGCCGCAGGCGACATCGTCGCCTTGCAAAACCCCAATGCGCGCTGACGCGAGAAAGCTGTTATGGCACAGATCAAACGCCGCTGGTGGATTCCCTCTCTGCTCTTAGTCCTCGTCTTGGGCGGAGCTTGGCTTGGCGAACACCTGACGCACGAGGAAGCCGAATCCTCCATCCCCACCTATCCAGTCCAGCAGGGCGAGTTCGTCATCGAACTCAAGCTCAAGGGCGGCGAGTTGGAATCAGTAGAAGCCGAAAACATCGTCGCGCCCCGCGTTCGCGGCCAGCTCAAAATCGTCGAATTGTTTCCCGAAGGCGAGCAAGTCGCAGTCGGCGATCTATTGGTCCAATTTGAACAGACGGATTTTCAGAAGCGGGTCATGGACGACGAGCAGGAGGTCGAATCCGCCAAGGCCGACCTAGAAAAAACGCTAGCCACTCACAAGGCCGAAATCGCCAAGCTCGAAGCCGACATTGCCAACGAGGAGGCCAATTTGCGCTTGGCCGAGCTAAAGATCGAGCGCATGGCCTTTGAGGCCACCGTGCAAAAGGAAGAAGCCGAAATTGAGGCCCACAAAGCCAAGCTGGGCCATCAGCAAGCTATCGAAAAGCTGGCCTCGCAAAAAATCGTCAACGCCGCTGAAGTCAAAAAGCGCCAACTCAACATCGAACGCCAAGAGCGCGATTTGAAAAAGGCGCGCGACGATCTAGCCAGCACGACCATCAAGGCCGAAAAGCCTGGTTTAGTCGTGTACGGCAAGGTGTGGAAGGGCGAGCGACCGGAAAAGATTCGGGTCGGCGACGAGATCTGGGGCGGCGTCAACGTCATTTCCCTGCCCGATCTTTCCCAGATGCAAGTCAAAACCTACGTCAACGAGATCGAGGTCGATAAGCTCGACACCGGCCAAGTCGCCACCATCAAGCTCGACGCCCTGCCCGAACCCACATTCCACGGCAAAATCAAGAGCATCGCCTCGCTCGGCCGCGAAAAGGAAGGCGAAAAAAACGTCAAAGTATTTGACGTGATCATCCAAATCGAAGAAGAAGACATCCGCCTCAAACCCGGCATGACCGCCACCTGTCACGTCGTCGTCGAGACCATCCCGCCGCGGCCGACGGCCGCTCCAGACTCCGTGCAAAGCGAGGCCACCGAAGTCGCGACCGCCGCACCCATTCCCCTCTACATCACCCTAGACGCGGTCTTTGAAAAGGATGGGCGCACCCTCGTCTATCGCCTCATGGGTGGTCAGCCCGAGGAACGGGAAGTGAAGCTAGGCCAGAAAAACGAGGACTTCGTCATCATCGAAGAAGGGCTGGCGCCCGGCGACCGCGTCACTCTGCGCGACCCACTCCAAGCAGCTGACGCCAGCGGCCTCATGGAGGAGGCCGACGCCTTGCCCGCTCCCCAAGGGCACTAATGGATTTACGCGAAACCGCCTCGTTGAGCCTAGTCGGCCTGCTGTCGCACAAGCTGCGGACTTTGCTGACCATGCTCGGTATCATCTTCGGCGTAGCCGCCGTCATTGCCATGCTCTCCATCGGCGAGGGTGCCAAGCAGGAATCCCTCGAACAAATCCGCCAGATGGGCATTAGCAATATCATCGTCCAGCACTGGCAAAAAGAAGCCGATGAGGAGACCGAAGCCGCCGACATTGACCACAATCGCTCCCCTGGCCTGACTTGGGACGATGCGCGGTCGATTGCTCGCATCTGCCTTTTGGCCGACTACGTTACCCCCCAGCGCGAGCTCAAAGTAAAGGCCCAAGCCCACGACCACACTTTCCGCACCATGGTGGTCGGCACTACTCCTGACTATCTGACTGTGCTCGACGCCCGCATGGGCAGTGGGGTGTTTTTTTCCACCGAAGACCTGAACACCGCCAAGCGCGTCTGCGTGTTGGGCGCAGACGCCAAGCGGGCGCTGTTCTTTTTTGATAATCCCTTGGGTGGCCGGGTCAAAATCCGCAACCAGTGGTTTACGGTCATCGGCGTACTCGAAGATAAGGGCGCGGCCGGCGGCAAAATCGGCGGCGTGCTCGAAGTGCGCAATACCGACGAGGACATCTACGTTCCGCTGACGGCCCTGCTCAACCGCTTTCACTGGGAGCCGGGCGATCCCGAACTGACCCAAATCACCGTCAAGATCCCCAACTCCAACCAATTGCCAGAGGTCGCGGCCATCGTTCGCACCATCCTCAACCGACGGCATCGCGGCGTCGAGGACTTCAAGATCGCCATTCCCGAAGAGCTGTTGCGCCATAGCCAGAAAACGCAGCAGATCTTCAACATCGTCATGGGCTGCATCGCCGGCATTTCCCTGTTGGTCGGGGGCATCGGCATCATGAATATCATGTTGGCCTCGGTGCTAGAGCGCACGCGCGAAATCGGCATCCGCCGCGCCTTGGGTGCGCGGCGGCGAGACATCCTCGCGCAGTTTTTGGTCGAATCGCTGTTGGTCAGCCTAATCGGCGGCCTGATTGGGGTGATGCTGGGCTACGCCATCCCGGAAGCGATCACCCTGTACGCGGGCTGGCGCACCATCGTCCAGCCTTGGACGATTGGCCTCGCCTTTGGGGTCTCGGCCGCGGTCGGCATTGGTTTTGGCATGTACCCGGCCCGCCAAGCCGCCCTCCTCAACCCCATAGACGCCCTGCGCTACGAATAGTAGGGGGCGGTTTGAAACCGCCCCCTACTTTGACGACAGCCGCCGCGTGCCCTTACTTATTTAGCCCATCCGCAAGCGAGGAGGTCGCATGATCCGCTTTAAGAGAGAAGAGATTGAACAGATGCTCGAAGAGCGCAAACCCGAAATCAACCTGACCACCTATCAGCACATCAAAAAGGCCATCGACCAAGGCACCGAAGACATGGATCCGTACACCCTGTCCAATATATGCCGAGACCTCAAGTGCCTACCCACCGACATCGTCGAATATGTCTGAACTGCACCACCGGCCATGCAGGCCCTAGGCCGCCATCTGCTCGTCGATCTCTATGGCTGTAACCGCGAGCGACTCGACGACCCAGACTATATCACAACCGAGCTGCAGGCCGCAGCCCAAGCGGCCGGCACCCGCGTCTTGGGCTCGGCATTCCATCGCTTCAGTCCAGGTGGAGTCACTGGCGTGCTCATCGTCCAAGAGAGCCATTTGGCCGTTCACACTTGGCCCGAGCGCGGTTATGCCGCCCTCGATCTCTTCACCTGCGGCCACCAGACAGACCCGTGGGCAGCCTATCAGCGGCTTCGCTGCGCCTTCGGCGCGACACAAGACAATGTAGTGGAAGTCAGCCGAGGATTGGGCGCGGGCGAGTGAAGCTCCTCGCCGACAAAAGTGCGGGCTATTCCTCGCCCTCTAACATGCTGCGCAAGTAGCGCCTGAACGCCTCGGCGCGGTCTTCGATCACGGCCTGTAGCTGGAGAATTTCCTGCTGGCGCGCCTTCAGCTTGTGAATTTTCAGCGCCACTTCGGCAATCGACGATTCGAGATCAAATTCGGCCAAGGACTCGTCTTGCGCGAGCAACCGCACCGGCTCACGCGGCTGTTCTCCGCTCACCAAAATCCGCTCCTCAGACCGCCGCGCTTTAGCCCGCTTTTGCTCCACCTTAGCGCACAGCCGATGCTCGGCCTCCAAGCGACTCAGCAGGTCGGCGTTGGCACTCCACTCGGCCTTGAGGCGGTCGGCGATGTCCTCTAATAGCTCTTGCTTTTGCTGAATCTCGTCCGGCCCGTCATCCACCTCAATTTTCATCTGTCCGCTGTAGTGCAGGTTCGCGCTGCGGACCCCGACTCCGAGTAGTTCCCGCGACTCCTGATAGAGCGTCAGTTGGGCCGACA
>JAJEEZ010000094.1:0-2745 GCA_022820705.1 Candidatus Latescibacterota bacterium
CCGACAAAGTTGCTCCTAACGCTAGTCGAGATGGAAAACCTCTTCTAGTTCGATTAGCGCGTCTTTGGGGCCGCCCTCCGGTATTTCGACTAATCCCTCGTTGGCTTCGCCCCAATGCTGCGTGGCTTCTTCGGCGAGAAAGCCGTCGAGGGCTGTGGCAAAATCCGTCTCGGTCTCAAAGTAGCCAAAGACGAGGCCGTCTTCGTTCATAAAGAGCGAGTAGCGGTGCCAGCCGTGGCGCGTGAGAGCCGTGCAGACTTCGGGCCACACGTTGCGGTGGACTTCCTTGTACTCGACGATTCGATCCTTTTTAACCTGCATCTGAAAACCAACTCGTCGCATTTGCTCAACTCCCTTTGAAATTGTCCATGTCCGGCACAACTGCCCGCGCTCCAAGTCGAAGTCGATCTCCACGGAGTGCGCTTGGTAATCTTGGTCGCCGCTAGTTCGGCCGGGACTTTGCCGAGTAGTCCCTGTGCTCTATAATTAAAGCTAACCAATAAAGGTGAAGGCAATCTCGCAGAGATAGAGGTAACGTGATGAATGAGTTTATCCGTGTAGATCCAGAGATTTGTTCGGGGAAGCCTACAATTAACGGTACGCGTATCATGGTAAAAAATATCTTGGGCATGGTGGCTGGTGGATACGCGGTTGACCAGATTGTCGAAGCCTACCCCGAACTGACTCAGGCGATGGTGCAAGCCGCTTTGGAATATGCAGCGGCAGTCATAGATGAAGAGCAAGTAATTGCACGTGCATGAATCGCGGTTGGCGATCTTACTCGATCAGAATGTGCCACTGGTCGCAGCGGACTGGCTGAGGAATCAGCGTCCTCATTGGAAGATTCAACATGTCAATGAACTCGGTTTTCGCGGTCGTTCCGACGGGTTCCTATATCGCTGGGCTCAGGAGAATGAAGCGATCATCGTCACATACGATGAGGATTTTGCTGATGCCCGTATGTATCCACTTGGCCACCATCGAGGCATTGTCCGGCTGCGCGTTTGGCCAACGACAATAGAGCAAACACAAAATGCCCTTTCGCGTCTGCTAACTGGTCTACCTGCATCTGATTGGTGTAATAACCTGATCATCATCGACAATCAGAAAATCAGAGTGCGAAAATTGTAAATGGTTGTAGGGCTTCCGGCCCTATTGGCGTTTCTTTTTGATGGCCTCGTCGCTTTCCTTTCAAGTGGTCCTGTCCCATTTGCTCAACTCCCTTTGAAATTGTCCATATCCGGCACAATGGACTGCCCGCGCTCCAAGTCGAAGTCGATTTCCACGGAGTGCGCTTGGTAATCTTGGTCGCCGCGGGTGGTTTGATACACGTCGTGGCCCTCGACGCAGATGGGCATGGTGTGCCACACTCCGAGGTGTAAGCAGACGCCCACGTCGCCCGCCGAGTAAAAAGCGCGCAGCTCCTCGGCTTGGATGTCGTCTTGGATCGCTCCGACGAGAAATACGCTCGGCGAGTGCAGGCTGGGGTAAAACGACTGGCCGGCATCCGTGTGAAAGGCAAAATGGGCGCGCTCCAGCCCCTCGGAGATGGGTACGCGCTGTGGATGGGGCGCGTACCAGCCGGGGCCATCTTTGGGCTCGGGGCCGGGCGTGGCGAGGACTGGGTACGCGTTGGTGGCGTAACCGCCTTTGACCTTGTCCGGCTTGCGCTCCTCAAAGGTGCGAATTACGTGGCCGAAGGGGGCAAACGTCTCGGGTACGAGCAGTTCGACTGGGATTTTGACGAGGTTCCACATGGCAATCTCCTCTCGTTGGCGTGGTTAGTCGATGCCCAAGGCGGCGTCTATCTCCGCTTGATAAGCGTACGATTGGCAGGATTCGACCGCGCTGAGCGCCACCGGGCCGTTGGCTCGCCACGACTCGAAGACCGCGTAGAGCGCAGCCACGTCCTTCAGGCCGCAGCGGCCATCCACTTCGACGGTGCGCTGACCGCGAACGGCCTCCGCCATTTCGTGTAGCTCGTACGCGATCAACTTCAAATCGACGAGTGGGTCGCCGGCCGAGACGCCGCTCGGAAACAGGTAGCGAGTTAGCGGGTCGAATGTCAGTCCCGCGCCCTCGGCAGACGCGAGGATGTCCTCTTGGCTCAAGGGCTCGGCGTTGCGCCGTTCGAGCGTTATGCGCCCTCCGCGCACGCCAAAGCCGTCAATGCTGCCGTCGGTGCCCATGATTAGTTCGCGGTGCGCGCCCGCGTGGCCGGCGATCCCGACGAGCCAGTTTAGGGTCGCGCCGCTCTCCATTTTGAAGATCGCTTGGGTCGTATCCTCGGCCGCGGCGGGTATGCGCTCGGGCATGGCGGCGAAGCGCTTTTTGTAGAATTCGTAGTCCATGGACATGGCTGCCAATTTTTGCCGCTCCGGCTCTATCATCCGCGCATCGGCATAGACTTCGGCAATGTCGCCCAACTGATAGCGGATCATGTGGGTGAAGTGTACGGCCATGTCGAGGATAAAGCCGCCCAGCTCCCGGCGGTGCCGCCAAGGAGTGATAAAGATGGAATTGCCCGCGCCGAGCGAGTGGTACATCCCCATATAGGGCGTGCCAATGGCACCGGTGTCGAGTAGGTGGCGCACGATGCGGGCCGAGGGGTCGCGGCGGAAATTTTCGGCCACGGAAACAATGCGCTCGCTGCGCGCGGCTGCGTCGAGGATCCGCTGACAGGCTCGCACGGTGATGGCCAGCGGCTTTTCGACTAGCACGTGCAAGCCCAAGTCGAGGGCCTCG
>JAJEEZ010000179.1:0-12826 GCA_022820705.1 Candidatus Latescibacterota bacterium
ATAAAGCGCAGCGCCTGCGCCTCGCCCCAAGAGGCGTGTGGATCGACGCGAATGTCCACGTCCGGTCCCACAGCCGCGCGGATGTTGCGCACCAATTCCACGTAGCGCTGCGGCTCAAAATCGCACATTGAGAGCTTAATGTTTTGGAAGCCGTGGGTGCGGATAATTTCCTGCACGTAGGAGGGATAGCTCTCAAAGGTAACGGCGTTTTCGCCGTTGAGGTCGGGGAAGCTATACCAAGTGTAGGCCGACATGGGGACGCGCTCTGCCAAGGGGGTTTCCAGCGCGAAGAGTTCGTGCAAGTACTGACCCAACGGTCGGTCGGCGATTTTGCCAATTAGGTCCCAGTAGGCCAGGCCCATGTCGGCGCGGATACTGGGGTCAAAAGGATTTTTGCCCAAGACTTTGCTCTTTAATTCTTCGGCGTCCGCGTTGGCTCCCTCGGCAATGCCGACCAAGCCCTTATCGGTTTCGAATTCGACAAAGGTAAAACCCTCGGCTGAGCCGTCCCAGCGCTTGGTTCCAACCCAAGGCATTAGCACTCGGAAGACGCGCACGTCGCGGATGGTGTGCTCGGCTGCGAAGCCCTCGGCTTGGATGCGCTGTTCGACGGCTTTGGCTTGGGCGACGGTCTCGCGGTCGAATTCGGCTAGGTCTTTTATGGGGTCCATGTGGCGTTTTCTCCGGTTTAATGGTCGTCGGCTAGTACTAATCCTGCTTCTCTAGATGTCAAAGAAGGCGGACGATCTGAATCTACTCAAACGTGCTTTTTCCCTACAACCGCTCTACGGGACGCTCTTGCTCTACTCCGATTCGACAGGGTATATTCCACCTATCTAACTAATGATTTCCTTTCCGAGGACCGCATTACATGGGAACGTTCAACGTACAGATCAGCATCGGCGACCAACAGCGGGCGCAATGGATCGACTTGGATGCGCTAGTGGATACAGGGGCGTCTATAACCTCAGTTCCGGCGTCCGTTCTGCGCCAACTGGGGGTGACGCCCTTGATGCAGCAGCGTTTTCAGTTTGGCCAAGGCGAGGTTCGGCTTATGGATGTTGGCCAGACGTGGCTGCGAGTTGAAGGGCGAGAGGTGGTTACGCTCGTTTTATTCAATGAGGAAGAGACCGTGCCGTTGCTAGGTGCTCTGGCCCTTGAAGGCGTGTTCATGGGCGTCAATCCAGTGGCCAAAAGACTTGAGCCGGTAGAAGGATTTATGGTATAGGGCCAACGACGTGACTGATTCCATCGACCTCTTTGAGAGCGGCACCCAAGGCTACCACACCTTTCGCATCCCAGCCCTGATTGCCACACCAACAGGTACGGTGCTCGCCTTTTGCGAGGGCCGCAAAAACGCGCGCGGCGATACCGGCGACATCGACATGCTGCTGCGGCGCAGCGACGATGGCGGACAGACGTTTGCTCCCTTCGAACTGGTGTGGGACGATGGCCCGAATACCTGTGGCAATCCCTGCCCGGTGATCGATGCCCGCACGGGTGCGATTTCCCTGCTGATGACCCACAACCTCGGCCATGACCACGAGCCCGAGATCATCGACCAAACGAGCGAGGGCACTCGCACGGTGTGGCTGACGCGCAGCGAGGACGACGGACGCACTTGGTCGCCGCCGGTGGAGATCACTTCCGTAGCGAAGCAACCTAACTGGACTTGGTACGCCACTGGGCCAGGCGCTGGTATCCAGCTAGCCACTGGCCGGCTCGTCATCCCCTGCGACCACATTGAAGCGGGCAGCAAGAAATACTATTCGCACGTCTTGCTCAGCGACGATGGCGGCCAAAGCTGGCGGCTCGGCGGCTCGACTCCGCAAGATCAAGTCAATGAGTGCGAAGTAGTAGAGTTGCAGGACGGTCGTTTGCTACTCAACATGCGCAACTACGACCCAAGCATCCGCGCCCGTGCCTTTTCGTTTAGCGACGACGGGGGGCAGAGTTGGTCGTCCATAGCGCGCGATCCCGTCCTCGTCGAGCCGATCTGCCAAGCGAGTATCCGCCGGATTGGTACCAGCGTGCTCTTTTCCAACCCCGCCAGCACTGAGGGCCGTCAGAATATGACTGTGCGGCTCAGCGATGACGAGGGCCAAACGTGGGATAGTGCCCGCGTCTTACACCCCGGCCCGGCAGCGTACTCTTGTCTGGCTGCGTTGCCCGACGGCCGCGCCGCTTGTCTCTATGAATGCGGTGCCGAGCATCCGTACGAGCGCCTGACCTTGGCCCGTTTCTCGCTGGACTGGGTGCGCGATACGCCCTGAGGAGATCCCGTGAAAATTACCGACGTCCGCACCCTTTGCCTCTCCCGTCCCCACGAACCCGAGCGCCAGTGGTTCAGCGCCACTTTCCACGTGGAAAAAGCCGACTGTCCCATCGTCATCATCGACACGGACTCCGGCTTGCAGGGCATTGCCGAACCTTCTACCTATGGCGATCCACCGGTCATTCGCCAGCGGCTCGACGCGCTCAAGCCGAGTCTTATTGGCCGCGATCCGCTCGACCCGGACCTTGTGCCTAAATCCACTGGCGACCGCTCGATGCACATTGTTCACGCTGGCCTCGAACTGGCGCTGTGGGATCTGCGCGCCAAGGTGGAAAATAAAACGGTCGCCGAACTCATCATCCCCCTCATCACGCCCGACACCCCCGAGCGCAAACCGCGCACCCTCTTCCGCCTCTACGCTTCGGGCGGCGTCCAATACGACTGGGATGATCGCCCAACATCGGTCGTCGATGAAGCGCGTGCTCTCGCCGACCGGGGCTTCACTGCCTATAAGATGCGGCTGGGCACTGAGTGGTCGTGGTCGGGCGTCACGGTCGCGCAGATGATCGACCTGTTGCAGGAGGTGACCGACGCAGTGGGCGAGCGCATGGAACTGATGCTGGAGGGCAATTGCCGCCTCGACGAGGCGCAGGCCCGCGAGATTGGCCACTTTCTCGACGAGGCAGGCTGGACGTGGTTTGAAGAACCGCTGCTCAAGGATGAGATCGACGGCTACGCCCGCCTCAACGCCGAATTGCATCTGCCTATTACCGGCGGCGAATCCAACTCGACCCTCGACCAGTTTGAGCCGTTCTTCGTGCAGAAAGCGTACGCCAAGGGCCAGCTTGATGTCGGCGTCTGTAGTCTCGGCGAGGCCATCCGCATCTACCACTGCGCCAAAGAGTACGGCGTCGAGCTTTTCACTCAGAACTGGCACAACGGCCTGTTGACCATATCTAACGCCCACTTCCTCGCCGCTCTCCCCGAAGAGCACGTGCTGGAAATGTTCATCGGCCAAGGGCCGTTGCAATGGGACATCCTCAAAGACCCGCCCGCGACCGAAGGCTACCTCGCGCTGCCCGACGCGCCCGGCTGGGGCGTGGAGCTAGCTGACGATATTGAAACGCGCTTCCCCTACATCCCCGGGCCTTGGGGTCGTGCGGTGGAGCGCTGAGATGAGCATTCAAATCCACACCGGGCGTTTTTCAATGTTGTGCCGATCCAAGATTTGACAACTGCCCTCGGCTCCTTGTAAAATAGTCCGCCGTCATTCACCTTTGGAGCCAACATGATAAAAGATCCTCCGCTACTTACTGTTCGCCGCAACTTTCCGCGGCCCTCGGAAGCTGTCCTGCGCGCTCTGCGCAATGTTCCCACTGGCTTTATTGTTGACTGTATGAATGGTCGCGGTGCGCTCGACTATCGCATCAAGCCGCTCGACCCCGACAATAGCAAGTTCGTCGCGCCCGTCGTCACCTGTCATCCAGGGCCGGGCGACAACCTCGCCGTTTTTGCCGCGCTCGAGATTGCGCAGCGGGGGGACGCGATCTTCATCGCCACGGATACGTTCACCAAGACTGCGGTCGCCGGCGACAACATGATGGCCATGGGGCGCAATCGAGGCCTCACCGGCTTTGTTACCGACGGCCTGATGCGCGACATAGATGGGATATTGCCCGTTGGTTTGCCCGCCTTTTGCCGGGGCATTACGCCCAACTCCTGTACCCGCAATGGCCCAGGTACGGCCGGGATGCCGGTGGTCATGGGTGGGATCTGTGTGGATGCTGGTGAGATCGCGGTCGCCGACCAAGACGGGGTGGTGGTCATTCCCCACGACCAGTTCGATCACGTCTGCGCGACTCTACCCCAAGTGCGCGAGGCCGAGGAAAATCTCTCTCGCCAGATTCGCTTAGGTTTGGACAATATGGAGGGGATACGCGAGCTGCTCGACTCGGACCGCACTGAGCACATCGACTAATTTTCGACAATCACCAAGCTGGGCTGGTCGAGCGCTACCTCGGGCAGCCGCTCGGCCTGCATCTCTTCTACGGTTCCGTCGGCTAGGCGATAGAGGCGCGCCGATCCCGTAGCTTCCCAAGCGGATGGGACTGCCGCCCCCGCAACTGCTGGTAATAGCAGGGCCAACGTGCGGGTTGGGCCTCGGAGCAGCCGAGCTAGCGTCCCATTACTTTCCACGCTAGTAGCCTTGGCAAAAGGCACGCGGAAGCGCTGCAACAGCGCGTTGAGGCAGCGCAGGATGCCGAAGACGGGGCGGGGGTTGCACAGGGGATCCAAAAGTCCCTGACCGACATCCATGGTGCGGTCCAGATCGATAAAAGGCTCGACAAAGAGCCGCGCCCTCGGCAGCAGCGCCGTTGCAAAAAGCGCCTCCGCGGCCTGGACGGCATCGTCTTGGTCGCTTTGCCCCGGCAACTCTAAGAGCAAATCCAGCCGTCCCATCGTGGTCAGGGCGCTTACCTCGCGCCAAGCCAAGGCGTCTTCCCAAGGGGTCGTTGCGTCCAGTCGGCACAGGGCCGCTTCTATCCACGTGTCCGCGTTTTGTAATAGACGGTCGAGTTGGGCTACTTCGTCGGGTCGGTAGCCGATTCGGGTGCGGGGGTGCTGTTTGCCGGCTATCTGTTGGCCGGGGATTACCGGAGCCAAGGACAGCCGCAAATTGCGGTGGTAGCTCTTGAACAGATATAGACACGACGACGATGGCCAAGGCTCGCCCGGCGTCTGGATCTCCCAAGTATCGACTTGGTCGCGGTGACTTTCTAAAATGGACTCGTACTGGGTGGCGTCGTCGTCGAGCATAGTCGCCTGTACTTGGACGCCTTGGCTGCGCAAAAAGCGCAGGCGGTCGCCGGACTGATCCAAATCGGTCCAGGGACAGCGCAGGGCCTGTGCGCCCAGTTCCAGACAGGCCAGCATGGGATAGTCGTTGCGCACTGGCTGGCGGACTACTGAGGGAAAGGTTATGGGGACTTCTGTTTCCCAACCTAGTGGATGGGTCGCGGTCAGGCCCAATGGGGCTCCGCCCAAGTCGGCAGTTGCTGGGATGAGCAATCGCCGCGGACCCGACGACCGATCTTGTACTCCAGCGGTGCGGATCAGGTGGATGTCGAGTCGGTTGTGGCGCAGACGGCACAGGAAAAACCCCAACTTGGGTTGGTCGTTGCGGCCCTGCTCGGGCGGCGGTGCGCTGCTGAACAAGTGGCTAAAACCGGGTCGCGTAAAAGAGGTGGAGGGGACGGTGCGATAGTCCAAGGCTCCCGTCGGTTCGCAAAAGGAAAAATGCACGTGGGCTGCAAAGAGCCAAGCCACTTGGTGGGCGGCTAACAATTCTAGTAGCGAGGTGCGGGCTGGTTCGCCGATGTTGTCGTAGTGGCCCAGATGCGGCTCGGCGGGGTTGTGCAAGTAGGGCGGTAGGTGCAAAAACACTGCGATGCGCATCTGGGCGTGTGCGGCCAAATTGGCTTCCAACCAAGTCCTTTGCTCTTTTTCTACTGGCAGGCCGGTGTTCAGAATTTGGCTATTGAGTATTACCGCGTGCAGGTCGTGATAGTCAAAGCTGTACCAAGACGGGCCAAAGCGCCGGTGGTATGCGTCCAACCCCTCGGGCGTGACGGGGTGGGTGGGCATGGTGGGATCGGGTTTGTCGCCCACGTCGTGGTTGCCAGCGACCCAGCGCGGCTGCACGCCGCAGGCGGCCATCTGCTCTATGGCTTGGTCTAAAGCCGGGACAAAGCCCGCGCTCTCGGGGTATTCCTGTACCACGTCGCCCATGTGTACGACAAAGTCCGGCTCCAAGGCGGCTACCAAGCGCAAGGCCGCGCCCGCCCGCTGGCTCTGTTGGGCGCGGGAGGGGAATTCGTCCATGCCGACGCCTCCTGCTAGCGCATAGTGAGTATCGGAGATGACGACGAATTCGCCTAGGGCCTCGGGCAACAGGGTGCGGTCGAATAGGGTGGGAGACATGGAGAAGGCTTTATCCAACTGGGCGCAAATTGAGCAACACCAACAGCCAAGACCGCGCCCAGTACGAAGTGTTCATGTAGGGATTTTGCGCCGAAGGCCACCCCGTCCAGTACGTCTCGTTGACTGGGATCCGATGCGGCCACTGCACAAGCGGAATTGCCGGCAACTCGGCCAGCCAGATCGCTATTGCCTGCCGGTAAATCGCCATCATCTCGGGCGCATCGTTGGGCGTCTGCGCCATGCGATCGACTAGTGCGTCGAAGTCGGCGTTTTGCCAGCGCCAGTAGTGCTCGGCGGTCTCTCCCGTCGGTCTGGCGAAACGGCTGTGATAGTGGCTCAGCACTTGGTAGGGATCGCGCATTGAGCTTAGGTTGCCAAACATGAAAGCGCGCGCTTCGCCTTGGGCCATCCGCGAAATGTAATCCGAAGTCATGCGGAACGAGGCGTCGAAACCCGCCGCTTGGAGCTGGGCGACCAAAACGGGTGTCAGGTCCTGGAAGTGCGCGAAGATGTCGATGACGAGCGAAAATACCTCGCCGTCCTTCGTCCAGAAGCCATCCGGCCCCCGCATCCACCCCTTGCTCGACATGATCGCCGCGGTGCGTGCGGTGTCGTGAACGCCGATCTCGTATTGGGCAACTAGATCCGCTGCCGCGGCGAAATAGGGCTGCATCTGCGGCACGTCCGGCAGTGGTAACAGCGCGTAGTCGCCCGAGTTCTGCCAGCCGATTTCAACTAGCTGTTCGCGGTTGATGGCGAAGTTGATCGCCCGGCGGATCTCGGGATCGTCGAAAGGGGCCTCCATATTGTTGAACCCCAAGGTGATCGCCCACGGCGTCATGTAGCTATAAGGTGGCTCTCGCCCCGTCCAAGTGCTCATTTTGTCGTGTTGTTCGAGCAAGGTGATGATGTTGGACGGTCGGAGTTCCAAGCACGTGTCGAGCTTGTTGGCGAGCAGATTCTGCACCCGCTGGTGCTCCTCCATATAGGGCAGAAAGATCAACCGCTCGACCTGCGGCAGCGCGTGGAAACCGGTTTTGGCCGCCCACCAGTCCGGGCGCAGATCCCAGATCCGCTGTGCTGGTTCCGATAGCGCAATGCGATACGGCCCCGTGACCACTGGCCAACCGCTGGCCAGATCGTAATTGGCAAAGCGCAAGGGATCTTGCCCCTCCCAGATGTGTTTGGGGACGATTGGCACTCCGTTGCCGTGGTTGTGGGTGAAATAACTGAACAGAAAGCGTGGGTTCGGCGATTTGAGGACGATTTTCGCCGTCAGGCTGTCGAGCGCCACGGCCTCTTGGACCCAGGTCTCCATATCGGTTGAGAACACCAGATTTGGCGCGTGCTCTTTGAGCATATTGACCGTAAAGACAAAGTCGTGCGCCGTCCACGGCATTCCGTCGCTCCACTCCACGCCCGGGCGTATATCCACCACGACTTCGGTGTAATCCGCGTTGAACCGGTGCCCGGTGGCGATCCACGGCAGCGGTTCGGCGTCGATCTTGTAGCCATTGAAGAAGTAGAGCGGCTCGTAGAGAAATTGATAGCCGATCCGCGAGATGCCACCCGGCACGAAGGGGTTGAAGGTGTTGTAGTCTTGGATTTGGCCGCCGCAGGTGTTGTTCTCGGCGCAATCGACGATCAGCGTGCGGTTGCGCGGCACTTGCCGCAAACCGTCTGGCGCTTGTTCGCTGGTACAGGCTACCAAGGCTATACTGCAGAGAAGCGCCAAGCGCCAAGCGCGAGTCGCCCAAATTGCCATAGACTGTTTTCCCATATTTGCCGTACTTTCCTCCGTGCGAGACTTGTTACGCGCAACGGGAGGTAACATAAGGCGCGGAGTTCTCCGCTGTCCATATCCGATTTTGCGCTGTCCCTTGAGCGAGCGGGCTGCGTGCGCTAATATGGATGGTGTTCCTGCCCACCCTCACTCCCCGAGGTAACGCCATGAACCCCTTACTCCCCTTCGCCTTATTGGCGCTCACCGCCTGCTCCAACCCCTGCGCGGAATCCATCGACCAAGCTTTTCTAGACGGCGAGGCCGCCAAAGAAGGAGCCGTGCGCACTGAATCCGGCCTCATCTATCAGGAGCTAAAGGGAGGCTACGGCCCCCAGCCAGGAGCCAAAGACCGCGTCACTGTCCACTACAAGGGCATGTTTGCCGACGATGAGGTCTTCGACAGTTCGTACGAACGGGGCCGCCCCAGCACGCTCTCGCTCAAAAGGGTTATTCCTGGCTGGACCGAGGGCTTGCAGATGATGAAGGGTGGCGGCAAGGCACGGCTGGTAATCCCGCCGGACTTGGCTTATGGCAAAAAGGGCAAGCCCGGCAGCATCCCCTCTTGCGCGACCTTAATTTTTGAAATCGAGTTATACGAGATAAAAGGGAGTTAAATCCATGAGCAAGCTACCGCGCCGCAACATGGGGCGCACTGGTATGCAGCCTCGGGCGCTCGGCATGGGCGCGGCCTTTGTCGGTGCATCCGGCGAGGCCGAGACTATCGCCACCATCGAACGCGCTCTCGATCTGGGCATTGACTATTTCGACAGCTATGCTGGCCGCAACGAGGAGCGCTGGGGCAAGGCGCTAACCGGCGTCGAGCGGTCGAGTTATTACATGCAGGCCAAGGTCGGCCCGCACCCGGAACGGCCCAAGGATTTTTCCGCGGAGGCCACGCGCTGGAGCGTCGAGCAAAGTCTGCAATCGATTCGCGTCGATTACCTCGACGCCGTGCTGGTCCACGACCCGCCCGATATTGCCGATCCGTTAGGCCCCGGTCGCGCCTTCGACGAACTGCAGAAAATGAAGCAAGAGGGCTTGGTGCGGCACATTGGTTTGGGGGTCCGCGATCACGAATTCCACCGCGCCGCTATTGAAGCGGGGCACGCCGAGATTGTCCTCACGTTTCTCGACTACACGCTGCTCGACCAGTCCGTCGCCCGCACCACCATGCGCTTGGCCAAAAAGCACGGTACGGGCCTGATTTTGGCTAGCGTCTTTGGCATGGGCCGCTTGACCGGCATTGAGCCGGACCGGGCCGCTGAGCCGCGTGCTCACGCCATGTGGGAGTGGTGCCAAGAGCAGGACGTGGATATTAAGCACTTGGCCATGCAGTTCTGCCTCGACGCGCCCATCGACGGCATCGCCATGAGCGGCCCAGCCGACCGCCACCAGCTTCAGGACGCGTACGACGCGGCGACTCAGGAAGTGCCCGCTGAAATTTGGGTGGCGTTTGAGGAAAAGTTTGGGGTCGGGGTCTAGACAGTGGTTTAGACTCGATATCTGGAATCAGAATTAATCCCGTTAATGGAGTAGAAATGGATTCATCTTTACCTGAATGGCGCAGTTATTTTGCAACGATCGCAGATTCGTATGATCGGCTTCAGCCCGTTCTAAGTCCACCTTACAGTAGGGGCTTGGACATGCTTGTGGATCTGATTCCCTTTGATGTCGATGATGCATTCGAGTTTGTGGACCTAGGCTGTGGTACGGCGGAGCCGACCAAGCGCGTATTGGAATACTTCCACCGCGCTACTGGGACTTGCATAGATAGCGAACCAGAGATGCTTGCGCTCGCCAAGCGGAAGCTGACGCCGTGCTCTGATCGGATCGAGGTGCGGGAAGCGGACATAACTAGTTGTGATATCCAGCCGTGTGATTTGGTTTTCTCGGCCAAGACCATTCATCACGTTCCGCCGGCCGGTCTGCCCGAACTTTTTGCCCGGATCGCAGGCGCACTCCGGCCGGGTGGTTGCTTCGTCCTGTACGATGCGATGTCGGTCGGGCCCCGGTGGGGAACGAATGCTCGGCAGCAGTCATCGCGCTTCCGCCAGCGCCATCTTCGAGACGCCGTTGCTTCAGGGATAGCTACTCAGCAAGAGATTGATGCTAGGGTGGAGTACAAGCGAGCGATGAAGGCCGCAGGGCAGGATGTCGAGTACGAGCACAGCGCAGAGAACATGATCGATGCCATGGTCGAGGCTGGGTTCGGTGAAGTGGCCGTCGTCTGGCGCATGTTTGCCGACACGATTCTGTTGGCCTTTACACCAAACAAGGGAGTCTGAATGAGTACGTGGCGTGAATTGACATTTCCGATCAACTCCTTAAAGGACGCGGTACTCGTTATTGAAGATAATCGTGCGAACGTACTCGCCGATCCGCTTCGTTGGCGCATCCTCGAAATTCTTGGAGCAGGGAAGTCGGTCGCGGAAATTTCGCAGACGTTGGACGTTACCGATGCTCGGGTGCTGTATCACTTGCAACGGCTGGCGCAAACAGGTGTCGTACATTTGGAGGAAGAGGGAGCAGACCCCCAGGAATGGCGTTGTTTGCCAGCGGCGGGCAAAGTTCGCGTTCGAGAGTCCCTTTCGGCGAAGGACCAGATTGAGGAGGCCATGCCAACGGACGTCGTTAGCCAGTTCAATCAAGCATCTCGCGAAGCTGCCGAGGGATTGTATGGTTCGACATTCCAGCAATCCATCAATCACAACCGTGCACGACTATCGGAAGAACAGGCAGCCGAATTTGGTCGTCGATTATTGGCACTTATAGAAGAGTACTTTCCTCCGGGGAAAGGGGATCGCGCGGGAATCAAATACGGTTTCTACGGGATTCTCACGCCGATAGATCTGCATCCGCTTGGGGACTCTGAGACTGAGGAGTGAGAGTTCGTTAGGCGTGTGGATCGTTCCCGAACGTCGCAATATAGCACGTCATCGCCTCCTTGACATACTACGATAGTACCTTTCATTCACCCCCTTCATTCTTCTTCTCTCTCAGGGGGTATCATGTCGCAGGCAATGAATGATTTGAGGGGCAGCTTGGTCGCCTTGGTGACACCGATGACGGCATCGGGGGCCATCGACTGGGCGGCGTTGGACGGCTTGGTGGATTGGCACTTGGAGGCCGGGACGCACGGCATTGTGCCGGTGGGTACCACCGGCGAATCGGCCACGCTGACTCACGCCGAACAAAAACAAGTGATCGCAGCCGTGGTGCGCCGGGTGAATGGCCGCGTGCCAGTGGTTGCGGGTACCGGTGCCAACGCGACGGCCGAGGCAATCGAACTCACTCGGGCGGCGCAGGGCGACGGTGCCGACTACTGCCTGTCAGTGACGCCGTACTACAACAAGCCGACTCAGGAGGGTCTTTACCGGCACTATTGCGCCATTGTCGAGGCCGTGGACTTGCCGATGATTCTCTACAATGTGCCGCCGCGCACGGCGTGCGACATGCAGGCTGAGACCGTGGCCCGGTTGTCTGCTGTCGATTCGATCGTCGGCATCAAGGAGGCGTGTGGCGACCCCAGCCGCGTCGCCGAGATCAAGGCACTGATGTCTGACGACTTTGTCTTGCTGTCCGGCGAGGACGCGCAGACGCTTACTATGGCGGGTTACGGTGCCGTCGGGGCGATTTCAGTGACTGCCAACGTCTTGCCAGCGGCCATGGCCGAGTTCTGCCAAGCGTTCATCAACGGCGACGACGACAAGGCCTGCGCGTTGGATGCCAAGCTGCAGCCGATTCACGAGGCCCTGTTCATGGAGACGAGCCCCATCCCAACCAAGTGGGCGCTTAACGCTATGGGTTGGATTGACGTTGGCATTCGTCTGCCGCTGGTGGAATTGACGGCTCCCGTGCAGGCCGAAGTACGCAAGCGACTGGAGACCTTGGGCGTGCTTTAACGCAGCCACGAAGACAGTTGGTCGCAAATTGACGAATCCGCATTTATGGCGAGTTTTGGCGACGACTATCTAATCTCTGATCACAGAAGTTAGGTACCAATGTTACAAGCAGTGCTCTTCGATCTCGACGGAACACTGTTAGATCGACTCAACTGCCTTAGAGTGTATCTGTACGGTCAGGTCGAACGATTAACCAATGACCTCCACGCTCTTCCATTTGGCGCATACATGGAGCGAGTAATTGAGTTGGACGCCCACGGCCACGCCGACAAGGGTGAGTTGTTTCGGCGGATTGAACGCGACTTTGCTCTGTCGCTTGGTACTTGGCAGAGGTTGCTGGATGATTTCCTGACTTACTTTCCCCATGTATGCGTTCCGTTTCCTAAAGCACATCAGACGCTTACCACACTCAGGCGACAAGGCTTAAAGATGGGGCTTGTCACGAACGGGGCAGTTGATTCACAGCAGCCGAAAATTGATGGTTTGGGGATTGCTCGCTATTTCGACACCATGTTGATTTCGGAAGCCGAAGGGGTCGCCAAACCGGATGCGGAAATCTTCCGTCGGGCGACCGACAACTTGGGCGTCTCGCCAGATCAGGCTGTCATGATTGGAGACAACTCCGAGGCCGACATTTGGGGTGCCAAGTCCTTTGGGATGAAAGCGATTTGGAAGCGAGATGAGTACTGGGAGGCACCTGAGATTGTGGATGCGGTGATTGACGATCTCGACGAGTTGCCGAGTATCTGATTCCCTTACACTTTTGAAAATAGGGCTGCTGCCCATAGTTTATGGCTCTCTTTTAACCGCCTAAGATCAAAGGAGGGCCTTATGAGCAGCAGCGAACAGGTATATAACCGATTGCTGGGTAGGTTGCAAGCACTC
>JAJEEZ010000588.1:0-3866 GCA_022820705.1 Candidatus Latescibacterota bacterium
CCTTGCATGAGGGCTTTCTTTAGCATATGAATAAGCACGGTGCGGCTCCTGTATTTAGGATTTAAATGCAATCTTGGGCGATTGCAAATAAAACCTAAAGCAGGGCCGTACCACAACTTACATTACTGTCGTGTACTTAGGTGTCCGGTAAAAAAAGACGGCACGTACATGCCCAGCACATGCCACTGAATCACCCAGGCCGTATCAGCGAAGGAATGCAAATGCCGTTTCATCGCCAGCGGCGTGGCATTCATCAACAGCGACATCAGCCCCCAAGCAGCCACCGCCCCAATCACCGCCAGCGCGAAATCCGCCTGCCGCGAGATCTCCCTGAGCGAACGCCCACCCGCCCGCTGCTCCTCGGCGCTAGGCGCGGGAAAGGAGACCAAACAGAGCACCGGCAAAACCAGCGCATGAACCGCGGCAATCCCCAAAAAAGAGCCAGCGAACAAATAATCGGGGAACCACTCCCGCGACCACGCCGCCAGATTGGAACCTGACACCGCGGCCACAACGCCCCCGGCCATCACCAGCGAAATGGCGCGACTGCGAAAATCCTCGGCCACCACCTCGCCAGCCGCAAAGCGATAATAGGTGGCAAAGCCGTTGACCGCACCAATACCCAACCCTCCCAAACAAAGCAGCGCGAAATTGCCCTGGTACACGGCTAGACACCCCACCGCGCCCCCGACGACGCCCAACGCAGCACCTATGGCAAAACCCAGCTTGCGGCCCCGCCGCTGCATTAGCTGCGCCGCGGGCACCGTCATTATCATCGTGGCCACCGGCGCTAGCGCCAGCGGCAGGGTCGCCAGCGCGGGATTCGGCGTCAACCGCTGGCCGATGAGCGCCATGCTCGACAGCATGACGAGACTGGCGGTGCGCGAGAGGGCCTCGCACAAAAAGAGCAGCGAAAGATTTTTCACGCTAACTGAGTCGGTCGGCCCCGTCGTTGATTATTTTTCCCGTTGCGTCCGCACCGCCGCAGCCAATTCCTCCAACACCTCCACCGTATCCTCCCATCCAATACAGGCATCCGTAATGCTCTGCCCGTAAACCAACTCATTACCCGCCTGCTGTTTCTGATTGCCCTCGATCAAGTGGCTTTCCAGCATCACCCCGAAAACATCCTGCGCTCCCTCCGCCACCTGCGCGGCAACCGCACGTGCAACAGCCGGCTGACGCTTGTGATCCTTGGCGCTGTTGCCGTGGCTGCAATCAATCATCACGCGATGCGGCAAGCCCGCCTCCTTAAGCTGGGCCGCAGCCGCGCCAACGCTGGCGTGATCGTAGTTGGTACCATCGCTGCCGCCGCGCAAAATCAGATGACAGCTCGCATTGCCCGAAGTCCCGACAATTGCCGCAATGCCCTGCTTAGTCACCGAGAGAAAGTGATGCGGATGCCGGGCAGCACCAATGGCGTCGAGGGCGATCTGCACATTGCCCGCGGTCCCATTCTTAAAGCCAACGGGCATCGACAGACCCGAAGCCAATTCGCGGTGAACCTGACTTTCCGTAGTGCGAGCACCAATGGCCCCCCAAGCAATCAGGTCGGCGATAAACTGCGGCGTGATGGTATCGAGGAATTCGGAACCAGTCGGCAAACCCATATCCCCCAACTGCACCAGCAAGCCGCGCGCGGCGCGCAAGCCGCTGTTGATATCAAAGCTGTCGTCCAAATGCGGGTCATTGATCAACCCTTTCCAGCCGACAGTCGTGCGCGGCTTCTCGAAATACACGCGCATCACCACGTACAATTCGTCGCTTAGGGCCTCAGCTTTTTCCTTGAGCCGGTCCGCGTATTCGAGCGCGGCTTGGGGGTCGTGGATCGAACACGGGCCGACCACCACCACTAGCCGGTCGTCCTCTCCGGCCAGTATGGCGTCCAATGCGCGCCGGGCCGCGGCCACAGTGTGGGAAGCCTCTTCCGAAATGGGCAACTCTTCCATTAGAATCGCCGGGGGGATCAAGGGTTTGAGTTGGTCAATGCGTAGATCGTCAGTTGATTCGAACAAGTCTTTCTACTCCTTTAGTAGCAGTTATAAATTCTTATCGTCTAAACACTATTCATTCGCCACCCGGCACCCAACCCAAGGCCGCAAAATTCCTGCCGGTGAGACTCCGCATAAAGCGCGCCCGCTCGCGCGCTTCCTCTAGCTCCTCGCGCAAATCCTCCGGTCGATACGCCCGGCCCCGGCGCACGGTCAATACCGGCTCAATTTTGCGATCGCCCTGCTCGCGCCGACCGCGCACATCCTCGAACTCAAACGTCCCCTCCAGCACCTCAAACGCCGCCAGATCCGCCACCGTGCCTTCCCGCAGAGTACCCAACTCCTCGCCGCGCCCGATAGCGTCGGCTGCCGCGGCCGTGCTCTGTTGCACGACGCGCTCGAGCGGCACGCCCAAGTTGAGCAACTTCGACGCAGTCTCCGGCATACTCTCAATCGGGCTGTCCCAGCTATGCGCGTGCAAATCCGTGCTGATCACATCGGCGACAAAGCCGTCGGCCAGCGCCTGTATTGCGATCCCGTAGTCGAAGCTGCCGCCGCCGTGCCCGACGTCAAAGAGCACGCCCCGCTCCCGCGCTTCCCATACCTGCGGCACCACCGTCCCCGCATCGTCCACCACGCAGTCTCCCGTGCCTTGATAACAATGGGTCACCACATCGCCGGGCCGCAGCAGAGCGAGCACATCCACAATCGGCACCCCTCGGGCGATGTGTACCATCACCGGCACCCCCGCCCATTCGCCCGCCTGCACCGCCAACTGCAAAGGTTTGGTCCCATTCTCGCCAACTTGGAAACCGCCCTGCCGCACCTTAACGCCGGCGCAGTGCTCCTGCCAATGATGGGCCACAAACGCCGTGCGCTCTGGATCGCCGTACTGCAAATCGATCATCTCCCCCACCGGCCCACAGGTCAAACCAATCGCCGAAATATGCACGTACGCCAAAACCTGGGTCCGCGCTGGCTCAATCACGTAATCGACAAATCCTTGGAAGTTGGCCCACCCCGCGCTTCCAGCATCGACGATCGTCGTCACACCCGTGGCCAAGCACAGCGCGTCGCCGCGAATGCCCCAAGTCGAACATCCCGCGTAGAGATGCGCGTGGATATCGATCCACCCCGGCGTCAGAATCTTGCCGGACAGATCTATTGTCTCCGCCGCCGGAGTCGTTATTTCCTCGGCCACTGCGGCGATTTGCTCCCCGACAATCCCCACGTCGCGGATCCCATCCACATTCTGCGCTGGGTCCATCACCCGCGCACCTTTTAACAACAGATCGTAGGCCATTTCCCTTCCTCCGTGCTCATGTAGCAATCCGACATGATTTGAACGATCCTAGTTGTGCATCCTATTCTGCGTCTATCTGCGTCTATCTGCGTCTATCTGCGTCTATCTGCGTCTACTCTTATAAGTAGGATTGCTATATTGAAACCCTCTGCAGCTTCTTGACACGCCTAAGCTCAACCCCGTATATAATGCGCTTTTTTACCCCAACCAGAGAACCATCATGGGAAACACTCCACCTGCCGAAGGCATCCGCGTCCCAGTCGCTGTCCTGCGCGAACTCACCGCCGACCTCTTCCAAAAAGCCGGCACCAACTCCGCGGACGCACAGTTCCTCGCCGACCTTTTGACTTCCACCGACCTGCGCGGCGTCCACAGCCACGGCACCTGGCAGATTCACGGGTACGCGCATATGATGCTCGAAGGCCGCGTCAATCCCCGCCCTAATATAAAGGTGACCAGTTCAACCACCACTGCCCGCGTCTATGACGGCGACGGCGGCATGGGGCACTTTCCCTGCCACCAGGCTATGACTTGGGTAGCTGAGACGGCCTCGGAGTACGGCACGGCCGCGG
>JAJEEZ010000093.1:0-5985 GCA_022820705.1 Candidatus Latescibacterota bacterium
CGTCGTATTCTCGGCCACCGACACCACATCCGGCCCCAAAGGAACCGACGGCGGACGATTCACCACCGACGGTGGGGCCGCCCGCACCGCCGCAGTGGCCGTGCTTTCGGCACGCCGGCTAGTACCATCTGCCGCGGTGTAGCCTACCGTCGCCCGCAATTGATCGCCGACATCGCCGGCCTGCGGCAGGTAGATGGAAACCCACGGCAGCGGTTGCGACGACACTCCGGCGGCGTTGATCCACTTCGCTGTCGGACTCGACCGCCGTTGCCACTGCCAACGCGGGTTGGTGATGCCGCCGCTGGGATCGGCCAACTCCGCCGTTAGCGGAGTACCCACCTGCGGAGACAGCGACGACAGTGCTACCGTGGCATCATTATCAAGCAGTGTCACCGTCGCCTCTGGCGTCGCACGGACCACAGTCCCCAGCGTCTCAAACGACAGCGAGACCGTCTCGTTATCGCTATCGGCATCCTCGTTGGCTTTGATACTAAACGACTGCTCCGACGCCCCGGCGGCAAACGACACCGATCCCTCGGTCAGTCCCGCCACCGTGTAATCGTCCGCTTCGGTGCCCGCATCGGCCGACACCTGAACCGGAATACGCACCGGCTGCGACGGCAACGGCGATAACCTAACCACCACCGGCACCGCATCGCCGCCTTCGAGGGCTTGATACGTCGCCGATCCAAACGACACCGACGTCAACACAGCCTGCGGCGTGGCCCGTTGTGAGGGGCGTACCCAGTCGCTGGAACCCAAGGGGTTGACCGCCCGCACCTCAAAGAGGTAGTCCGTGTCAGGGACTAGGGCTATCGTCTGGCTTCTGGCATCGGTACTCCCCTCGGCTACCGCTGTCGCTGCTCCCCAAGTACTACCCCCATCGGTGCTCTGCCGGTACTCGTAGCTAGGTGGCGGCGGTTGGGGACCGGAGTCAGTAGGGGCCGGACGGTGCCAACTCAGCGTCGCCTGCTCGTTGGTCACTACTGCCGTCACATGAGTCGGTGGACCCGGAGGGGCCATGTAGATGTCCACCGTTATCGTGTCGGTGGCGCGATTGTAGGTCATGTTGGTGAGAGCCAAATTCAAGCGGCCAGGGTCTATGTTTTCGCCACGAGGGTTTCCATTGCCGTCAATGCTATCATAGGTTTTTTGACGCAGACCTACCGAGTCTATCAAGGCATCAACCGCCGTGATGTTCCCTGTGCCTAAGAACGGATCGGAGAGCATGTCAAAGTATTCCGGCGATCTTGGCCTCTGTTGGCGATCCCGGGCGTCTTCGTAGCGCCTTTCGTCGGCAACAATCAGGATTGGCCGCTCTTCCCCGCCAATCTCCCGCCGCCAAATCATCAAACCTTGATCGGCTCTATTCTCGCCAGCGTAGTCGTAAAACGCGAGGTAACGCCCGCCAAACGGCTGCGTCGTGCGACGATTGAGTAGATAGGAAATCCCACCGCGGTCAATCCGATGCGTCGTCCCGGCTGCGATGGCGTAATTATCTCGACTCTCACTGATGGTGGACGGATTGAGCCAGCCGAGGTCCATCAGGTAAAAGGGATTGATTGGATTAGGACAGGAGCGGTAGCCTATAGAGTAGCCGTTATCTTCTAATTCCGGCCCCTGTTCGCCCCCACCTTGCATCAGTGTCCACCCCAGCATGTTGGCAGCACCATCATTGGTATAAGATGTATCGCGATCATATCTGTTAGTAGCAACCTCCCACAGGCCATCGCCGTGATTGAGACCCAACAGATGGCCGATTTCATGGGCGTGCGTACCGATACCGGCGAACTCGTCAATGTCATGGTCGTTGTGGCCCCAGCCCTCTCTCTCACCCATGACATAGCGGTAGCCGACCCCTCGGGGAAACCCTGCCGTTGGATTGTTTACTGTAACTCTATCCGCCTGTGGATGCAGCAGACCTGCAGGGCTTCGGGCGGTATAGGTGGCCCCGGAATACAAGTAGAGTACCTTATGACGCAAGCGCCGAGCGGTGTCATAGGAGTCGTTGGGAAGGTCGTACTCGTCCGTATCTGGATACCATACATCTACCGCGGCCTGCGCTGCCGTATAAGCGTCGTCCCAGAACCAATCCCCTCTGGTTCCACCACCTAGCCGATTATTTCTATCATCTATCTCAATCTCGGCATAATGGGCCTTGGTTTCCGGCAGTTCGACCCAGCGGGGATAGCCTTGATCATCGGCCGGATTGATTATCCGCACATGCAGTTGGAACGCTCCATTCGATACCGAATCGTAGTACGCCCGCACACTGCCGAACACCTCGGGTAGCCTATGGCCGGCACCGACCGTCTCGTTGGTGCCGACAAAATCTGGCAGACCGTCATAGCCGCCGCTAAATAGCCGCTCGAAATCGCGCCGCGTATAACTGGAATCGGCGTGGATTGACGACTCTCCGGGATTGTCACCGTAGGGCCGGTCGTAGTTGTGATAGGCACATGCTTCAGGGGTTGTGGCACTACCGCAGTCCGTGCGGCTCATGGGCGGTGGTGCTGTCGCATCGCGAAAGGTGACTAGCACCACATCCAGCGTACAGGGAGACGTCGTACCAGCCGTAAGAGACGCCCGGCCAGTAATCGCCGAACCTCGGGCACTGACCGCAGACGCGCAGAGCGTCTGTAGCAGGATGATAGCAAGAAGTGCGTATTTAGTGTGCATCACTGAGCCTCCTTCTTGACCTGACCCCAAGACGACGGCGAGATGCTCGTGGGTGTCAACAGGTCTTTATACACCACTGTGCGACCTTCTAAGACTGCCTGGAGGGTTCTTACGCGGTTACTGAACGATATGCTGCCCGACAACCCAAACATCTCCCCCTGTTCCCCTGTTCCAGATATCGTCTTATCCGGCCCCCCATGTATCGTCCGACCACATACGACGACGCCGTACTTCTCAGTAAATCCACATGACCGACCCTCATTTAGAGCAAGCCTAGGAGGACGAAGGTTGAAATCATAAAAATTCACAGCCTCTGAATACACTATCGTCTTAACCAAGAGGTCCCCTTCTTCGGTCTCGACGGTGTAGCCGGCGTCGTTAGCCCCGTCAAAACGAAACACAGACCGCTCGCCATCGGCGGTGCGTTCCATCAGGTGCGTACCTTCCCAGCGCAGCTTCTTGCCCGCGATGAAGTACGGTGGGGCCGGCGGCCAGTTGGCCGGCATGTCGCTGATCACGTAATACGTCTTGCCGTCAATGACCTCCGTGTCCAACACCGAGATTGTGAATTCGGGGTCCAGGAAAGGTTCACCCGGGGCCGGAAATTGATCTACGTATGCGGAATACTGCTCAAAACCGCCATCACCATCATTGGTCTCAAGGTCATAAAACTCATGGCTGTACGTCCACGAGTTACCCACGGCCAGCGGCAGATAGTCTGACGCTTGGTAGTCCGTGGCGGCGGCAGGCAGCACCCCACTCAGGCTGAGCAGGACTACCCAAAGCAAGCGAAACTGCTTCGTTCCCATGATTGATCTCCTTTCAAGAGATGGGAAAGGCGTCGTTCCAGCAGCCCCAAGCCGACCAGAGACGACGCGATAAGATACCACGTGCGGCCTCGGTGCCGCAGCGGCTTTACTGCAACCGGATATATGCACATTTCGTGCCAACGGGCCGACCACGCACTAAAAAAATCGTGCAGACATGGCCTAAAGGGTTGAAAAATATGACACTTAAAAAATGCGAAAGTATTTTCTACTCTTCACAAAAGATGGGCCGTCATCCCTCTTTTGGGGAAATTTTTCCCCTTGTTGAGGAAATTTTTCCTCTTTTGGGGAAATTTTTCCCCACCACAACAACGGTGCCGTTACGCCTTCTTGGGCCGTTGGAGGCCATACTTGCGTATCCGATAGTCCAATGTCTTATCACGCATGCCCAACAAGCACGCCGCCCCCCGTTCCCCAGAGACCACCCAATTGGTCTTACGCAACGCCGTGATAATGCGCTGCTGCTCATCGTCGCCCTCGGCGAGCGGCAACTCATCCTGTTCCTCCACCGCCACGGCAACCGGCTCAGCCGCCGAAGGCAAAACCAACCCCACATCCTCCGCTGACCACACATCCGCCATCGTCATGCACTCCCCCTCACACACAATCACCGCCCGCTCCACCCAATATTCCAACTGACGCACATTGCCCGGCCAAGCATACCCCTGCAAGTAGGCCAGCACTTCGTCGTTCAACCGCCGCATCGGTCGCTGGTGCTCATGGGCATACTGATGCACAAAATACTCGGCCAACATTGGAATATCCTCCCGCCGCTCTCGCAGTGGCGGCACCGTGAGGGGAAACCTATTCAAGCGGTAGTATAGATCCGTGCGGAACGTCCCCTCCTCAATCGCTCGTTGCAGGTCGCGATTCGTCGCCGCCATGATCCGCACATCAATGGGGATGGAGTCCGTACCGCCGACGCGGGTGATTCGATCCTGCTCCAAGACATGCAGTAATCGCTGTTGGGCTTCCATCGACATGTCGCCGATTTCATCGAGGAACAGCGTACTGCCATCCGCCTGCTCAAAATAGCCGGCGTGTCGTGCTACGGCGCTGGTGAAAGCCCCTTTCTCGTGGCCGAACAGTGTGCTTTCGACCAAGCCGGCGGGCAAGGCGGCGCAATTGACCGCATGGAAGGTTGCCGCACCGCGGGCACTCTGATGGTGGATCGTATGGGCGAGCAGGCCCTTACCGACGCCGGTCTCGCCCAACAAAAGCACTGGGATATTCGTGGTGGCCACCTGCGGCACCCTTTTTAAGAGCAGGGCGATGGCCGGGCTGCGGCTGAGTACTTGGGCCGGAGGGGTGTTGCTTAATTGGGTCATGCTTCATCCCTCAAGCAGCCGACCTCCTCCACGCCACCCCTCCGTTATGGGCCTACCCGTCGGCTTCGACTGAGCTAATGCACATTCCGTGCCAACGGGCAGACCACGCACAAAAAAATCCTTTAGGAAAATCCTAAAGGATTGAAAACATAAGACTTAAAAGGAAGGTGGGAGGTTCCTACGCTGCGTGGCTTAGCCTTTGTTGCGCGTCAACGGAGACCGCACTAATAGGCCAAGGCAAGAGGCCGCAAAATCGCCGCGCTACCGCTCGCCGTCCCTGGGTCAATCCGGCAGAGATAGATCCCCGGCAACGCCAATGCGCCGTCCACAGTCTGCCCCGACCAGCGAAAGTGCCAACGTCCAACACCCTCGCTACCAACCGGCTGCGCCACTAACCGACCAGCGACGTCGAAAATCTGCACTCGCGGCTGGATGCCCTTTGCCTTGAATACCATAAAGCTGATCTCCACCGCGTCGTTGACTCCATCGCCGTTGGGCGTAAACGCCACCGGCGCAATTTTCACATCGCCGACGAGCGCAGATTGGACCGGCAGATCGGGCAACAACACGATATTGGCCCGGCGCTCGTGCGGCACTACCGACTGCCAGATTCCAGGGCGCTCACCCATGCCTAGGTCGAGCGCAAACAGCGCAGCATTGTCCCAAATCCGCGCTGTAAAATCCACCTCCACCGAATCGGCGACCACGATGCGCGGCAACGAGACCAATAGTGAATCGCCGTGCAATCTCACTGCCTCGGGCGCGACCTCTTCTCCGCCAATCCGCAGGGCCACCTCGCCCGTAGTCGCGCCGGGAATGTGCAAGCGCAGGCGATCAAAGCCGCTGTCCTGCTCGTCGGCGTCTGTCCACAGCGTATAGGTAAAGCGCGTATCCTCGTTGAGCCGGGCTGCCCGCGGCCAGATTTGTCCGCGCGCTTCTTGTACCAAAGCATCGACAAACTCAATCGCCAGCGCATCTACGGAGGGAGCCACGTGCAGGTCCTCGGTCGAGAGGATCATCTCCAATTGCACGAAGCGACGCGGACTCGCCGACTTAAAGGTCTCGCCCGAGAACTGGTAGATGTTGCTCCAAGCGTCCCAATCTTCGCCTACTACCAAGGTTGTGTCGATTTCGCCTTTTAACACCTTGGG
>JAJEEZ010000225.1:0-3150 GCA_022820705.1 Candidatus Latescibacterota bacterium
GCGTCGAGGGCTCCCACTTCGTGCAGGGCGACCTCGGTGGGCGCGGCATTGTGCACCTCGGCTTCGGCTATGCACAGGCGCTCAAAGACGTGGATGGAGCGCTCCTTGACGACGTCGTCTAAGCGGCTGTCGGCAATGCGGCTGGTTATATCTTTGAGGTGGGCATGAGGGTGATCGTGCGTAGGCTCGCCTGACAGGTCGAGATGGTGCTCAGCGTCGGCCAACGGCGCGCCAGCCACGCAGACTTTAGCGCGGGTGGCAGCAATGGCGTGCCGGGCGGTGGCTTCGCGCTCAATGGCGACGTCTTGGACGCCCAGCTTGGCAATTTCTCGGTTGAGATCCTCTAGTGGGAGACCCGCGTCGAGCAGGGCACCCAAGATCATGTCGCCGCTGATACCAGAAAAGCAGTCGAAGTAGGCGATCTTCATCTTCGCCTCCCGCACTCAGGGCAGGCGCTTGAGATCGGCCTTGCGCTTCTTCCAGTCAAATTCCTCGGCAAAATCGTACACATCGACGAAGTCTTCAATCCGATCCTCGGCTGTCTTACGCAGCAAATTCGCATCGACCAAGTTGAAGACAATCTCGCCAAAATCGCGCGTTTGCTCAATGCCCCAGTGGGCAAAGACCGAGCGGGTGAGCGGCCCAAATTGATCGGCGCTGTACTCGCTGATGCCAAAGAGCAGATCCCGACCGGAAATGTGTCGCTTCTCTTCGCTCAAGGTATCGTTGTTCTTGCCGAGCTTTCGCACCGTGTATCCTAGCGCATCGTACACAAAAAGATACGCATCGCTCTTATAGCGCCCGTCGCGCTCGGCCAGATTTTCGATTTCTTGCAGCGCTTTTGGTTCCATCAAAGAAGGTCGATACGGCCAATAAAACTAGAGCGGTGCGGATGTCAAGGTCGAGGCATAACGCCAAGGGCGCGGGCCGAGTGCGAGGACGTGCAAGAGCGCGTCGCGCTGGTGGACAAAGTCGGGCAACAGATCGTCAGCTAGGGTTGGAACGGCATGGCCTTCGTTGATGAGTTCGGGATTGATGTGATGGCCATTTTTGATGATTTCGTAGTGCAGGTGGGAGGCGGTCGCGAGTCCGGTGGCACCGACCTTGCCGATGATCTCTTTTTGCTCTACGAGCTGACCCTCGCGAACCAATATCTTGCTCAAGTGCGCGTAGCGGGTGCGATAGCCATTGGCATGGACGATCTCGACCAATTTACCATAATCGCCTTTCCAGCCAGCGAACGCGACCTGTCCGCGGGCCGTAGTCCACACCAAAGTGCCCGTCGGCGCACCGTAGTCCGTACCTAGATGGGGACGCTGCTTTTTGAGAATGGGATGGAAGCGTTGGCGGTTGAAGCGCGAGGTGATGCGATTGACGCCGAGGGGCTTGAGTACGAACATCCGGCCGAGGGAGCGTCCGCTGGCGTTGTAATAGGCATCTTCCCCCTCGGTGGCAGCATAGCGGACCGCCAACTCGGTCACTCGTTCGCCTTCATAGCGCGCCAACAGGACGTCGCCGTAACGGACGAAGTGCTCGTCGATGTAGAGCTTTTCAAAGACAACTCCTAGCCGATCACCGCGCCGCGGGTCCCGCTGGAAGTCGATGACTGCACCAAATATGTCATCGGCGAGCACATCGCTAAGCGCGTTGCCCTCCCCGGCTGCGCTGATGGCATTGGAGAGGTTGTTCTCAATGCGCACTTCAAGCCGCTCAACCCGTCGCTCCAGCGGTAGCTGCAACTGGCGAGCAACAAACTGACCATCGTGCAATTTCACCTCGATCGGGCGATCAGGGGTGCGGTGAAGCGTGTAGCAGAAGCGGCGAATGGCGTCACTGGTGTCGATTGCGACCTCGCAGTAGTCGCCCGCCTTGACTCGTGCGGGATCAAAAACCGCGTACAGCGCTTCGTACAGCCGTTCCAATTGGCCACTCGGGACGTGGTATTGCTTGAGCAAGCGGTCAATGGAATCCCCCGGACGCAGCTCGGCGGCAATCGTCCGCGTGGGATCGTCGGGTGGGGGCGGAATCGGGGGGCCGACAAACGGCAACTCCCACACGGCGGCCGCAGCGGCCTGAGTAAAAGCTACTTCCCCTAGGTGGGCGACTGCGCCCGCCGAATGCTGAGAGGACATCCCCAAGCGCAGCGCCATAAGCGCAAAGCAACCCAATAGGATGCCACAGAACCAGATGGCAAATCCAAATCGCATATTCAGAATCTACATGTATGGGGAGAAAAACAAAGGAACTGACAACGGAGGGGAAGCCGTTGACCAATACCAATAAACTTTTAACATATATATTTTCCCATTTAATCGTCAAGGATTTTTAAGGTGGTCAGTCCGCTCTACGACCTAAAAGCCATGCTGCCCGACGAACTCGACCGGCTCGTCGGCGAGCTCAAAGAACCGGCGTACCGCACCCGTCAGATTTTCGATTGGCTCTACGCCAAGGGCGTGCGCGACGTCCGGGAGATGACCAACATCTCCAAAATTTTGCGGCAAAAGCTCGCCGAGCAGACGCGCATTACTTGTTTAAACCTCGTCAAGCGTCAAGAGTCGGCCACGGGCGAAGCGGTCAAATTTCTCTTTGAACTGCCCTCTGGCCAGCGAATCGAATCCGTCCTGATCGTCGATGGCGCACGGCGCACGGCCTGCTTGTCGTCGCAAGTAGGCTGTCCGCTCGACTGCAAATTCTGCGCCACCGGTCGGATGGGGATGATCGCCAACCTCGAAGCCGGGCAGATCGTCGATCAGCTCTTGCAGGTCAACCAGTTCGCCCGCGAGCAGGGCGAGCAGGTGACCAATGTGGTGATGATGGGAATGGGCGAGCCGCTACTCAACTACTCGGCAGTCACGCGCGCCCTAAAGCTAATGCGCCTAAAAGAAGGCATTGGGTTGGGGGGACGGAAAATCACGGTATCTACCGCAGGTTACATTCCCGGCATCCGCCGACTCATGGCCGAAGATCTCAACGTGGGGTTGGCCATTTCGCTCAACGCCACGACCGACGAAATGCGCGAACAGCTCATGCCCATCAACCGCAAGTACAAAATCGCCGACCTCTTGGCGGTCGCGCGCGAATTTTTCACCTGTCGCGGCTATGGCGTCACCTTTGAGTACGTACTCATGGCCGGGTTGACCGATGCGGACG
>JAJEEZ010000453.1:0-19072 GCA_022820705.1 Candidatus Latescibacterota bacterium
TTGACTTGCTCGGCAATCGGCAGCCAGTAAATCCCTCCCACATAGTCCTTTTCTGGGTAGATGCGGTTGCGGCCCTTGTGCTGCATCCGCACCCCTTTGCCCGCTTCAGCAAACTCCTCACCGATAAATTGCCCGGTAGCAAAGTAGGTCGATGATAGCTTCACCGCCGCCAATTCGGCCTGCCCGCAGACCACGCTAAAGGGCGCAGTCAGACCAGCCGTGGCCGTAGCACTCACCGCGCCTTGGCGCACCCGCCACAAGCCGGACGCGGGATAGACGCGGCTATAGCGCTCGGGCACAGGCGTCCGATCTATACACATCGCTCTCCACTCGGGATGCAGGACGTAGTTCGGCAGGCAGACCAAACCGCCGCCGCGTGCGACCAACAGGTCGGCCACAGCCGCGTAAAAACCATTGCCGTCTAAATGGGCCAAAGCGTGATAGCCGTCGGCCAAACCAGTCGGCACGGCTCGCGTGTCGCGGTCTTGGCGCGTGGAAATGCTCGTCACCGCAGTGGCGTCGGCGTGGAGGAGATGGTAGGACAAATCCAAATTGCGCCGTACAGGCTCCAGCAGGTCGGGCCGTTCCAGCACATCCGCCGCACGGATTAAGGCGCGGTTGACTACGGCATTGTACACGCCCGTGCTGCGTTCGCTGTACTCACCATCGGCGTTGATATCAATACCTTCGCCGAGGTACGCATCCACGGTCGCGCTCACTTCAAGTTCTGGATAGAGGGCTTGGGCTTGGGCCAATGCGGCGACCAGCACCCAGCGGTGATTGGGCGTGTGGAAGCCGCCAGCGACCATGCCCGGAGCCCCAGTCTGTATGAGTTCGCCCAAGGCGTCCGCAATCTCGGCGGCTCCCGCATCGTCCGCAGCCTGTTGCCGCGCGGCAAACACAACCGGCGCGATGGCCTGCACCACAAAGCCTGTGTCCGGGGCCGAGTCGAAGTTGGTGGTCAGCAAGTCAAAACAACCCGACGGATTGCGATGCCGACGGGCAAACTCGGCGGCGAGGAGGATCCGCTGCAAAAGCTCTTCGCTCCGGTAGTGGCGCGACTCGTCCAGCAGATAGGCGTAGCCAAGCGACGCGACCGCGCTGATGCTTTGCGAACCCACCAGCCGATCGCCGTCCATAAAGCCGCCACAATAGGCACTTTCCGCGTCCAGCACTTGGCGCTTCAGTACGCCCTCGACCTGCTGATCTAGCTCGCCGACGAGCGGCGCGTACGCAATCATCGCCGCTTCTGCTCCAGCGACCGATACGCCGCCTCGGTGAACTTGGCTACTGCCACGGCAAAATCCGCCTGCTCATACCCCTTGCCGCCATTGCGAATCCAGCGCAAAAAGGCCGCGTCCGGCGTATCTTCCTTCACCCGCTTGGGCACCTCCAACGGCTCCCCATTCAACAACACCTCTCGCACCTGCCACTGGTGAAGATGAAAAACCAAAGTTCCCTTGTCGCCGTGGATGGACAGCCGCTCGTCGTGCCGACTCGCGCTGCCGATAAAGCTCAGCGACCCCAGCGCACCGCCGCGAAACCGCGCATTGACCACGGCATCCATATCCACCGGCTTGCCCCGCTTGTCCATGAAGGCCGAGATCTTTACCGGCGTCAAGCCAGTAATCCACAACACCACAGCCACCAAGTGACTGCCGGTGTCCATGAACATCCCGCCTCCTGCCAACTCGGGCACCATTCTCCATCCCCTGCCCCCCCAATTTTGCGTCACGTACGCGACAACTCCTTTGAGCTCGCCGAGAGCACCTTTCTGCACCAGTTCTCGCGCATAGGCATACGCCGGATAAAAATGGCGCTGATAGCTTACTACCAACAGGCGCTCCTGCTCGGCGGCCAGATTGACTAGCGCTTGGGCGTGGCGCGCCTTCGTCGTCAGGGGTTTCTCGACCAGAACGTGCAGACCCCGTTCTAGCGCGTAGTGCGCCTGGGCGTAGTGGGTCGAATGCGGCGAGGAGATCAGCACTCCGTCGAGCGCGTCTGCGCCAATCATCTGCTGGTAGTCGGCGTAATAGGCGGCGTCAGCTCCCCACGCTTCCAGCAACCGCCGCGCCGATGCCTCCTCCGGGTCAGCGACCGCCACCAACTCTACGCCACCATCGGCTTTTAGCCGGGGAATGTGCGCACCGCGCATGTTGCCGCCACAGCCGATTAAGCCGAGGCGAATTTTCCTTTTTGCCATTGGATTCCTCTCAGTCTACTAGGTTAAAAAGCGGTGCGACCCCACCGAACATCCCCGGAAAGCGGAACACGGCCTCGTCTTGGTCGCGGATGCGCGCGAGCACTGTTTCGTCGAGCAAGGCAAGCTGGCGGTCAAAAAGGGCTTGCTCTGCTTCGACCGCGTACGAACCCTCGCGCCGCGCCTGCTCTTGCGCGGCGGCAATTTCAGGATCGGCGGCGAGTTTGGCCGCCATGCTCCCAAAGAAGCGTTCCAGCAGGGGGCGGTGCCCGCCATCTCGCGCCTGCGCGGCCGCCGCGTCAAAGGCCGCGTGGCACTTCACCAGCCGCTCGCGCCAGTCGTCGGGCACCTCGCCGTCGAGGGTGAAGGGCGCGGCGTGGCCCAACAACGGCGTGCGATCCTCGGTCTGGAAGACCACGAGTACGCAACAATGCTCCAAAGGCCGGGCGCGGAACCGGACGACGCTCCCCGGCTCAATATCGGCGATCTCGCCCGCGGCGAGCGGCTGCGTTTTCACCCCGTCCATAGATAGCACATCTATATACGCCTCAACGCAGAAGTGGACGATGAGATGCTCGCGGGGTCGCCCTTGTATCCCGCAGCGCCCAAAAGGCAGCGAATACACCCAGTCGCCCTCAGTCGCGCCCTCGTCCTCGCCGCACAACTGGCGCAAGGCGCGGCAAAGGCGCTCGGCCTCGCCCCCTGCGTCCGTAGGCCGAGGCATAACCGCCCCCGCTGCATCCACCTCCACCCGATAAGGCACCCCGTACCCAAACAACCGCGCCCTCAACGGATCACCCATCTCGTCCATCCTCTAGCAGTTCCTCGGCGCACTCGGCCACCTTGCGGAAAGCCGTGGCGTACTGCCCGATGATTGTGGCGTCGTAGTGCTTAAACCACGGAATCGAGTAGATGCGACCGGTCATGCGCTCGGTCACCGGCAGACTGCCCGGCCCCTGCCGCAGGTCGCGGTTGGAGTGGGCAATGCGCGTGGGTTGGCCGTGTCCGTAAATGTCGGCTTCGTTGAGCACTGGATGCAGGTGCATCAATTCATTGGCTCCCGGCATAATCTTGTACGACCCGGTCTCGGCCGTGACCGCCGAGCAGAAGCGCTCGACCGGCAGGCCGCCTAATTCTTCGGGCATGTACAACCCTTTGGCCGCGTACCAGCCGCCCATCGTCGAGCCGCTGTCAGCCGGTGGTCGATGCGCCTTGATCCCCGGAACGCCTTCAAGCAAATCCCAGAAGTAATTCATCGCCCGTTGAATTTCCTGCATCCGCTCGTCGTAGTGCTTTAGCTGCGTGCGGCCCACCGCCGAAGACAACTGATGCATCCGGTATTTGTATCCGCCCAGCGGCATCCTAGCAAAAGGCTTTAGCGCAGGATCTTCTAAGGAGCGAGTGCGCTCATAATGCCCAAAAGCCGCAGCGCGCTCGTATAGGGCTTGATCGTCAGTAACCAAAAAGCCTCCCTCGCCGCAGGCCAGCGACTTGCCCGACATAATCGACATCGCACCGATGTGGCCGATTGTGCCCAGCAGCCGTCCCTTATAGCGGCCCCCTTGGGCGTGCGAAACATCTTCAATCACCTTCAGCCCGTGCCGCTCGGCAATGTCCATGATCGGATCCATATCGGCCGGATAGGCGCAGTAATGCACGGGCACAATGGCCTTCGTTCGCTCGGTAATGCGGTGCTCGATGTCGTCGGGGTCCATCGTTAGCGTGTCGGGGTCGATTTCGGAAAATACTACCGTGCCCCCCAGCGAGAACACCTGGAGCGACGTGCCCCAAAAGGTCATGCTCTGCGAGATGACCTCGTCGCCAACGCCGACGCCGCAGGCCCACAATGCGGCGTGAATCGCGGCCGTGCCCGTGTTGTGGCAGAGAGCGTGCTGCAAGCCAAAGTAGGACTTCAGGTCCTCTTCAAAGTCCAGAGTTAGGTCCCAACCCGACATCGCCCCGCGCCGCAGCACGTCCAGCACGGCTTCTTCATCTTCAGCGGTGATGATCGGCCAGCGGAAAATATCGCCTTCGTCAGCGGTGACGGCCTTGGGGCCGCCGAAAAAGGCCAACTTGCTCATCGTCATACTACGATCCCACTCCTTCTGTGCTAAGAACCCATAATTTTTCGCAGCCGCGCCTGCGTCGGCATGTAGTTGCTCTCCCACACCTGTTGCACCACCCCGTCGGCGATATAGGCCAAGCGCGGAAAGCCGTGGCCAAAGGTCAAGCGCCGAAAGTCCGTCTGCGATATGGTGGCAATGTCAAAGCGCGGTTGCAACTGCTTCTTGAAGTCGATCACTTGCGGTGCATCCTGCGCGAAACTCGTCAGGGCGATCAGCCGCGGCAACTGGGGGTCTTGGGCGAGGATGTTCATCTTGGGCACGGCATTTTTGCAGTGGCTGCACGTGGGGCTGAACAACTCGATCAGATATTCGCCCTCCATCAAATCCACATCCACGCCTTTAAGTGCCAAACCGGAGAGCCGCACGCCGCTTTTGAGGTCTGACTGCGAGATGCGCTCTAGCTCGGGGAAAAACCGCACCCCGCCTACCGCTAATCCGACGACAAGCGAGCCTAACACCATCCGACTCGCCAGCGGCCAGACGGGCGCGCCACCCGCTCCCCACCAATTGAGCCGACCAACCACAGGCGCGGCGTTTGCACTGCGGCGCATTCCCCACCAAGCAAACAGCAGCACCACCAGCATGGCTCCATCTTCTATAGTCGCTTCCCTCGGCCCGCGCTCGACGAGGGCTCCAAAGCAGCCGCAGTCAATCGAGGCCCCCATGTGCCAAGCCTTGGCCGTCAGCGCGGTAAACGCGGCCATCAGCACCGTCGCTACCGGCAAGCACAACCGCGGCTGCCAGTTTAGCAGCAGCGCCCAGCCGAGAAAAAATTCAATCGGCCCCAACACAAGGGCCGCCTTGGCGACGGCTGACGCAGTCTCCCATTCCGTCACCCCGAGTATCTGCGCATAGGGAATGGCCTCCCAATAAAAAAGTACCGGCTCCCATACCTTCATCGCCCCAGCGACGAGATACACAACTCCGATAATCATCTGGCCGACGCGCGCGGCCTTGCTTATACCATCCATAATTAAGTGCTCCTTAATCGGTCAATTCGGCGAATAGGGCCGAGAATACGCGCCGAGTCTGCTGCATGTATGTCTCCACTTCGTCCTGGAAGGCCGCTACATCTTTAGCGCCGAGGGCGCGGCTCAATATCTCCAACTCCCGGCCGGTCGGCAGGGCGTCGCTGGCCCTTTCGCTGGCGAGCCGCATGCCCTTTTCTACGGCCCGCAGGTACTCGTACGCGTCGAGAAGAAAGTGGCCCCGCTCTCGGTCTAAACAGCCCTGCTCGATGAATAGCTGCAGCGCGTGTCTCGTGCTGCCCACACGCAAGCTCCGGTCTCGATAGCCCCACTTGAGCACGAGGACCTGCGCCACAAACTCGATATCGACGATACCGCCCGGGCCGCGCTTGATGTTGATGCGCGTTTGGCGCTTGCCCTGCGGCTCCATCCGCTGGCGCATCTCCTGCATCTGCGCGACCAAGGCCGCTTCTACTTCCCGATTGTAAACGAAGCGCTCAATCGCCCGCAAGACCCGCGCGCCGAACTCGGCATCGCCGGCCACTTGGCGGGCGCGACTCAGCGCCATCCGCTCCCAACTAGCTGCCCGCTGCGCCAAGTAGCGGCGGTAGCCGACCAGCGAGATGGCCATAGGAGCGCTGGCCCCTTCGGGCCGCAGCCGCGCATCCACCGAGTACAGCCCCTCCTCGGCTAACAGGGCGATCAGACGCTGGCTGAACTCGGTGAAAAATACGCTATTCGGCACGCCGCGGCGCGTCTTGCCGTCACCTTCGTACACGAAAAACAAATCCAAATCCGAACCGAAATCCACCTCGCGGCCCCCAAACTTACCGCCGGCCAATACGGCAAATCGCACGTCGCGCCCCTGCCGGTTGCGCGGCTTGCCCCACCGCCGCACCAACGGCCCCCAAGCTAGCCCATAGACCGCTTGCAACACCTCTTCACCCAGCTCCGTTAGCCGCAGGAAGGTCTCCTCCTCGGTCGCCAAGCCCATCAGGTCGTCGGCCCCAATCCGTAGGAGGGATTTGTTCTGCATCCGTGCAATGGCGCGCAAATCGCCGCGCGCCGGGCCAGACCCCAAGCCCCAGTCAGCCTGACCCACTAAGCTGTCGAGCAAGGCCGGGTCGCGGCGCAAAAGGTCCGCGAGAAAGCGGCTCGATCCACAAATGGCAATGATCAAGGTGCGAAAGCCTGTATGCTCTTGCAACAAGGAGTACAAAGCGCCCGGCGCCCCATACGCCTCAACGAGCTGGGTGAATCGCAAAAGCCCTTGGTCTGGATCGGGAGCCGCAGCCAGCGAATTCAGCAATTCCGGCAACAGAGCCTCAAAGTGGGCGCGGCCCCCGCTCAATAGCAGACCCATGCCCGCCAGCCGTTGCAAGCGGCGGTGCGCGGCGGCCCCATCGACAAAGCCCCGCGCCACCAAATCGGCTTTTGCCGCCGCGCTGCCGTTTTCGACTTCTAAAAGCCACGTCGGCGAGCGCGGAGCCGCCGTGTCGCCGTAAAACAACGCGGCAAACAAGCGACGCACCCGCAGCCGATGTCCGGCGAGCGCGGAGCTAAAGGCCCGCGCATCTTCATAACCCATGACCAAGGCCAAGGCCCGCAAGGCTTGTGCATCTTCTGGGACGGCGTAGTCGGGTCGGCCAGAGGCGATTTGCAACAGGTTTTCAACGCGGCGAAAGAACTCGTACGCGTTTTTTAGGGCGTTGGCTTCTGCCGCAGTCAAGGCCGCCTTCATCGCACCTTTAGGCGAGACCACCTCGGCCAAACGGTCAATAGCGGCCAGCGTGTTGTGGCTGCGCGCTTGGGGCTGGATGCCCCCGTAGAGCAGTTGTAGGCATTGGACGATGAATTCGATATCGCGGATCCCGCCCGCTTGCAGCTTGATGTTGTTTTCACCTCGGGGACGCTCGCGGATGCTCGCCTCAATCCGCTCCTTGATGCGGCGGATTTCCTCGTGCGGTGCCGAGTGGAAATGAGCCGGATAGATAAAGGGCCGGAGCATGGCTGCGTATTGCTCCCCCAGCGTCCGCGATCCCGCCACGCGCCGGGCCTTGATCAGCATCTGCCGCTCCCACAGTTCTCCGCGCGTCTCGTAATACCTCCAACTGGCGCGCAACGAGTGGGTCAAGGTGCCGCTCGCGCCCTCGGGGCGCAGCCGCATATCGACGCGGTAGAAAAACCCCTCCTTGGTCGCCTCGGTCAGCACGTGGACTAAGCGCTGGCCCAAGCGGCGAAAAAATTCGCTGTTCTCCAGTGGAGTTCCCTCCCCCTCAGGCTGGGTCTCGCCCTCGCCATCCCACACGAAAATTAGGTCAATGTCCGAGCTGTAGTTTAACTCCTGCCCGCCGTATTTGCCCAAACCAACGACGAGAAAGCGCGCCGGGCGAGCGCGCTCGTCCAATGGCTGTCCGTGCTCCTGCCACAAGGCGTGCTGGCACGTTTCAAGAGCCACCTCAACCACCACGTCGGCTAAGTCGGCCAGCTCTTTTCCTATCTGCGCAACCGGTTTGGTGCCGAGGATTTCGGCGGCACCAATGCGCAAAAACTCGCGTCGATGCACCCGCCGCAATACCTCTAAACGCTCCTCAAACTCGGAGACATGACCGATATCAGTGCGCAAAATCTGCCGCAGGGTACTCCGCTCCAGTGGCTCGACTAAGTGCGGAGTCTCGACCAACAGCCACAACAGGAACTCGAAGTCTCGCACCAAGATGTCGGCGAGAAAGGTGCTGTGGCTTACGACCTGCACTAGACGCTGACACAGAATGGGATCGGCCTCTAAGTGAGAGAAAAGCCCTTGCGGGCCGTATGCCACAGCCAAGCGCACCAACTGCCGCAGTCCCTCGTCCGGCCGGCCCGTCGCAGCCAGTTCGGCCAGCGCGAGGACTGGCAACGGCGCGGATTGCGGCGGGCCGCCGGTCCGGTCCAAGGTCTCTAGGGCTTGGACCGGATCGGCAAAACCCAATTGCTCTAGGGGATCAAGGGCTTTAGCCGCGTCCGCGGTGAGAGCGCGACGGGCCAGTTCCAATGCGGTGGGCACTACCGAGGCTTCAGAGGGCGTTTTCGCCGGTTTCACCGGTGCGGATGCGGATGGCCTCGATCAGTTCGGAGACAAAGATCTTGCCGTCGCCGACCTCGCCGGTGGCAGCCGACTGCATAATGACCTCCACCGCTTCGTCGAGTTGGCCATCGCCAACGGCCAATTCAATGCGAATTTTGGGCATGAAATCGAGCTGGTACTCAGCACCGCGGTAGATTTCGCTGTGGCCGCGCTGGCGACCGCAGCCGCGCACCTCGCTAACGGACATGCCGACGAGGCCAATCGCGGCCAAGGATTGTTTGACCTCGTCGAGTTTGAAGGGCTTGATAAAGGCCACGATGTTTTTCACGGTGTCCCTCTCAGCGGGCCGAAAACCGGGGCTTGCGACCGTAGCTTACGCCGCTGGGTGCTGGCATTTCGGCAACGTCGAGGGGCTTTTGTTGGCTACCGTGGATGGGGCCGATGCAACTGGCTGGAATCTCTTCGGTCAGCACGACCGTGCCACGAGAAAAAAAGCGACAGCCCTCCTCGTGGGCCTTGGCCGCGAGGATCTCCACTACGCAGGGGGTGTCGCGTTGGTGACTGTGCGACTCGGCCGCCTCGTGTGTCAGCGACAGATGCACGTAGTAGCGATCGCCTGGAGAAATGCCCTCGTGGGTAAAGCGCTGGGCCGCGCTGCGAGTCGTGCCCATGTAGAGTCGGTCGGGCGGCGGGTCCATAGGCTCGCCGTCCATATCGACGAAAAAACTGTGTCCGTATAGCGCGCGAATGCCGAACTCGTTCAGTTCAAAGCGATACTGCCCCGGGGCTTTGACGAGCTTGACGACATCGGCTTCGGTTACCTCTGCGTAGCGTTCTTGTACTCCTTGTACGACCTGATCCAACGGCGCGTAGCCGTAAGCATCAATCTCCAGTCCAAATTCGTCGGGCCGATGCCTGAGCATCAGCGAAAGCAATTTGGAAATGCGACTTGTATTGGCCACTGCTCATCGCGTCCTTTCAGCATTATTAATGTAGGGGCGACCGGCCGGTCGCCCCTACGGTCTTAGGGGTTCCACTGTGCGCGATAAGTTTCAATGGCCTGGGCAACCGCCTCGTCGGACAAGGCGATGATCTGGGCCGCCAGCATGGCCGCATTGCGGGCATTGTCAATGCCGACGGTCGCCACCGGAATACCCGGCGGCATCTGCACAATGGAGTAGAGTGAATCGACTCCATTGAGCGCACCCGAGGCAATAGGGACTCCAACGACCGGCAGGGTCGTATGCGCCGCCACTACGCCGGGTAGGGCCGCAGCTAAGCCAGCACCGGCGATGATCACCTTGAGGCCGCGGCCAGCCGCCTCGCTGGCCCAAGTAGCGGTGCGCTCGGGGTTGCGGTGGGCCGAAGATACGATCATTTCGTAGCCGAGTCCAAGCTCTTCGAGCACCGCCGCCCCCTTGCGCATGATGTCCTCGTCCGAGGTACTGCCCATGATTACGCCAACGCGAATATCTGCCATGTAAAAACGTCCTCCCTGCGAATTCTATCGCGCACAGGTTAAAATAAGCCAAATCGTCCGCGCGCGACAACTGCCCTAAGAAGCGTTCATTTTGCGGCGCAGGAAGGTGGGAATGTCCAAATCGCCAACTGCGGGGCGCACTGGCTCCTCCTGATGCTCCTGAGGAATGCTGTGGCCGTTGCGCAGATACGTGGGCACTTCCAAGGAGGTGCCCCCATTGCCGTTGCCGAGCAGGACCGGGCCACCGATGGTCAAAGGATCCGCCTCCACGTCCTGCTCCATCGGCTCCTCTTGGGCGCGGGCCGGCGGCTCGGCTTCGCTGCTCTTGTTTATGTTGAAGCCCGTGGCTATGACCGTCACGCGGATATTCTCGGCTAGGCTATCGTCGATTACAGTGCCGAAGATGATCTCGGCATCCGAGCCGGTTTCCTCGTTGATCAGCGACATTACCTCGTTGACCTCGTAGAGCGTGAGATTGGAGTCGCCGGCGATATTGATCAACACGCCCTTGGCACCGGTGATCGACACATCCTCCAAAAGCGGGCTGTTGATCGCCTTGCGAGCGGCCTCCACGGCCCGCTCTTCGCCGCTGTGCTCCCCGAGGCCCATAATCGCATCTCCGCCCTTGGAAATCACCGTGCGGACATCGTTGAAGTCGAGATTGACCATACCCGGAATCGTAATCAGGTCGGAAATACCACGCGTGGCCTGCATCAGCACTTCATCGGCCTTGAGAAACGCATCTTGGAGCGTGGTGTCGCGGCCGCAGACTTCTAGTAGGCGCTGGTTTTTGATGGTGATCAGAGTATCAACTTGGTCCTTTAGCTCGGCAATCCCACTCCTGGCATTCTTCATCCGCGGAGAGCCTTCCATTAGAAAAGGCTCGGTGACAATGCCGACCGTCAGGGCCCCTTGATCGCGGGAAACTTCCGCAACAGTGGGCGCGACTCCCGTACCTGTACCGCCGCCCATGCCGGCCGTGATGAAGATCAGATCCGAGTCCTGCAGCTGCTTGGAGACCTTGTCGCGGTCTTCTTCGATGGCTTGCCGTCCCACCTCTGGGTCTGCACCAGCACCCAAACCCCGCGTGACGCTGCTGCCAATGCAAATGGGAAAGTCAGCCCGCGAGGTCTCCAGTGCCTGTGCATCCGTGTTGACGGCGACGAATTCGACGCCGTGCATCCCCGACTCAATCATGCGGTTGATGGCATTACCACCGCTGCCACCAACTCCGACGACCTTAATTCGCGCTCGATGCTCGTTATCGATCAACCTAATTGCCATAATTACTCCTCCTTGATTTTGGGACCAGCACCGCCGCTAGTCCCGTGGTTGTAACCATCTTTTTACGCGCCCAAACACTGAATCGAAGGAATCTTCGACCAGCTCCTGCGCTTCTGTTTGGTTTTTTCCCTCCTGTTGCTCCATTCCGTACAGGAGCAGACCCAGCACCGTAGCATACGATGGGCTAGCTAGCTCTGCGGCCCCCTCAAACCCGCTCGACTCCCCCAAGCGCACAGGCATGTTAAAGACCCGCTCGGCCAAGGCTACGGCTCCGGTGATTTGCGCTCCCCCACCTGTGAGGACAATGCCCGCGCCTAGCGCAGCATTGGGCAACGCGGTATAGACCTGCTTGCGGGCTAGGGCCAATATCTCCTCCATTCGCGCCTCGACGATGAGGGCCACTGTCTCGCTGGGCGCGCCCGCACACTTGGCCTGCTCGGCCTCGGCCCGCGTGGTGCGCAGCCCAACGCCGATATCGTTAGTCACGTTATGCCCTCCCAATCCGACGTTGCCCGAGTGGCGCATCCCTTTGCCAACAAAGACGGCCACATCGGTCGTGCCGCCGCCGATGTCGAGCAGGCAGACTCCCATCTGCCGCTCGTCCTCACTGAGAACCGCATAGCTCGAAGCAAGCGCGCCGAGAACGACACCGCGCACATCGACGCCCGCACGGAGGATGCTGTGGCAGATGTTCCGCACTGCGGCAATCGAGCTGGTGACTACGTGTACACTGGCCTCTAAGCGCACTCCATACATACCCACGGGATCGAGAATGCCTCGCTGGCCATTGACGGCAAACTCTTGGGGCAAAACGTGCAACACCTCGCGGTCGAACGGCACTTTGACCACGCCGGCCGCAGCAAGCACGCGGGCGCGGTCCTGTGCTCCGATCCATCCGCCTTCGCCACCGACAGCCACCATGCCCGTGCTGTTGAGGCTGGCGATGTATTCGCCAGAAATGCCAGCGTACACTGAGTCGATTTCGACTCCAGCCATCAGCTCTGCTTGACGCACGGCCTCGCCAATGGCGTACACGGTCTTCTCGGCATCCACAATCGCCCCGCGCTGGATCCCCTCTGAGAGGTGCTGACCGATGCCAATAATCCGCGGGGGCCGCTCGGCGACCTGCTCGGCAATGACGGCGCAGATCTTGGTCGTGCCCAAGTCCAGTCCGGCGATAATGGTGCTGTGCTCCTCGCTCCAGTTCATCCCGATTTTACTTTCTTTTTGCCTACTACCATCTGGCCAGCATAGCGCAAGTCGATATAGGCCGGGTCGGGATGGCTTTGATAGACGCGTGGCATCAGTTCGCGAATGGTGCGGAGCCGGTGGGCGGCTTCGTTGGCCGGCAAGCGCACTTCAAGTCCGTCACCGGCCATCTGCAAGCGAATGCTCGCCCCGGACATCGGCTGGATACCAGCTATGTTGAGGCAAAATTCCGCATCGGCGACCGTGGCTTCCTCCCACCAGCGCAGTATCGCCAATAGCGCAGAGTCCGATACGGCCACGCCCGCCTGTAGCGAGTCGCCGCGGACGGACAGCCCGGATATGACGGGCAAATTGCGTGGCGGGACATCCATACTACCTGCCGGAAGCAGGACGCCATCGGGCGTTACCCCGTAGGTCTGGCCCAAATCGATCCAAGCCACTTGGCGATGCTCGACGATATCGACGGCAATCCGGCCGGGCGGCTTGCGCACCACGAGGGCCTGCTTGATCCAATACATGGCTTCCAGCCGCTGCGCGACCTCGTCCAAGTCGATGGCGAAAATGTTGCTACCAGCCACGAGGCCACTAGCAACGCGTACCTCCTCCCCACTGAGTCGCCGCAACCCATCCACCTCAATAGCCTTGAGGCCAAAGTAGGAGGCTTGGCCAAAGTAGGTAGCCGCCTGATAGGCCGCTAAGGTGCTGCCCGTGGCCAAGATCAAGAGCGCAATCCAAAGCCCGCGGACCTTGGATTGACCTCGCTCCCCCATAGTTGGCGGCTTCTTGCGCGCCTTGGTCTTCTGGCGGTTCACGAGTGCTCTCCAGCGGCCAAGGCCGCGATCAACTCCCCAGCCACCTCGCCAATGTCGCCGGCCCCCATGACCAGCACCAAATCGCCCCGACGACAGATATCCAACAAATGAGCCACGAGTTGTTCTGTGTCCGGCAGGTACGCCACGGTTTTGTACCCGTTGGCGCGCATGGCTTCCTCGATCAGTTCGGAATCCACACCGGGCAAGGGGGCTTCCCGCGCGGCATAGACCGCCGCCAGCACCACGTAGTCAGCCGCCGCTAGCTCGCGGGCAAAGGCTGCCGCTAAGTCGCGGGTGCGCGAGTACAGGTGAGGTTGGAAGACAGCGACCACTCGGCGACCGCTCTGCCGTGCGGCGGCCAAGGCGACCGCTAACTCAGCCGGATGATGGGCGTAGTCGTCCACGACCAGCACGCCAGCGCATTCCCCCTTGTGCTGAAAGCGCCGGTCGGCTCCGCCAAACTGCTCCAAAGCGTCGGCGATCACAGCGAACTCCACCTGTAGCGCACAAGTCAGCGCGGCGGCTCCAGCGGCATTGCGGACATTGTGGACGCCGTGGACCTGCAATTCGATCTCGCCTAGCTTTTGCCCGTCGAAACACAGGGCAAACCGGCTGCCCCAAGTCCGCTCTTCGAGCTCGGCGATCCGGTAGTCGTTATCGCCGGCCATGCCATAGGTCTGATGGGGGCGCTGCAAGTCGGCCAGCACCCGCTCCCCGACCAGTCCATCCCCGGCCAGCACACTGCGGCCGCAAAAGGGCAGGCGCGCGAGAAATTGGCTGAAAGCCCGTTCGAGGGCCTCCAAGCTCCCATAGTAATCGAGGTGTTCGGCGTCTATACTTGTCACGAGGGCCAAACTCGGATACAGGTGCAAGAAGCCGCCAGCAAACTCGTCGGCCTCCACTACAAAGACCTCACCACTTCCCACCTCGGCCTGCGGTCGCCCGTTGATCCAACCCCCGATCAAGACCTGGGGATCGAGGCCTGCGTGGCGCAAGATCGCCGCTGCCATCGAAGCAGTCGTCGTCTTACCGTGAGTACCGGCTACGGCGAGGGTCAACGGTGCGCGGGACAGTTCCCCCAGCACCTCGGCCCGACTCGCCGTGGGAATGCCCTCGTGCGCGGCAGCCTGCCGCTCGGGATTGTCAGCCGGGACGGCGGCCGAATACACCACCAGATCCACGCCTTGGACGAGCTGACCGTCGTGCCCCACCGCGACGGCGAATCCCTCTTGGCGCAGCAGCGCGACACTGGGCGAGTCGGCCTGATCCGAGCCGCTTACCACGCAGCCTTTGGCAGCGAGCAGCCGGGCCAAGCCCTCCATGCCCGCTCCACCGATGCCGACGAGGTGCACGCGGCGATATTGGTCCAAGAGCGTCTTCATCATTGCCAACGCACCAAACCCTCTTGACGTCCAGGTGCCGTGCGGGCGACCCCCAGCAAGATGCCCACTCCCGCCATGTTCCCCATCAACGACGAGCCTCCATAGCTGACAAAGGGCAGCGGCAAGCCGGTGGTGGGTAGTACCCCGACGACCACGCCGATGTTGAGCAGGGCGTATATCGAGATCATCGCCGTAATGCCGATGGCAACCAAAAAGCCGTACGTATCACCAGCACGGGTCCCAATGCGCACTCCGTAAAACGAGAAAGCCGCGAAAAGTCCCAAGACTACCAAGGTACCTACAAGCCCCATTTCCTCGCCGATGACCGAGAAGACAAAATCCGTGTGTGGCTCTGGCAGGTACTGCTCTTTTTGCATGCTGTTGCCCAAACCCACTCCCAAAAGGCCGCCATTGCCCATGCCGTAGAGCGACTGCAAAACTTGATAGGAGCCAGCCGGATCGCGCTCTGGGTCGATAAAGCTGACTAAGCGCCGCATCTGATAGCTCGAATGCATCAGGGAAAACCCAATACCCAACAGCGCGAGCAACCCAGCCCCGGCCAAGTGAGACAAGCGCATTCCACCGACCCACAGCATGATTAAGGCAATCAGCCCCAGCGCAATAGCCGTCCCCAAGTCGGGCTGCAATACGATGAGCACAAGGGCAAAGCCGACGACTAATAAACGGGGCACAAACCCGCGACTAAAGTCGTGTAGCTCGTCGCGCTTGCGCACCAAGACATCCGCCAAGTAGAGCACCAGCGCCAGCTTGGCAAACTCAGCCGGCTGAAAGGCCAAGGCCCCGCCCCAAGCCGGAATGCTCAACCAGCGCTGAGCTGCGCCGTGGCCCCACGCCAAAACCAGTAAGAGCGACAAGAGGGCCAACAGCACGATCGGCCGCGAAAGCCGCGCCCACCAATGCAAAGGCATCCGCGAGAACGCGAGCATGAGCACCAAGCCGATGAAGACGCGGATGGATTGCCTTTTGAGGAAGAAACCCGAGTCGCCAAAGCGCACGTTGGCCAAAACGGAGCTAGAGCTATAGATCATGACCAGCCCCAGGCCTACCAGCGTCAGGCAAATCAGCAACACCAACATGCTGTCGCGCTGCACAGCTATCATCAGTGATGGAACTATAGGTTGCTAGGGGTGCTCGGTGGGAGCGAGCTAGCTCAACTACTGCAGAATGCGCTCGACGACTCGATCAAAGGCCATGGCCCGAGAGGCCTTGACTAAGACTACATCGCCGTGGCGCAACTGCGCCGCCGCGAATTCGCCGAGTTGCTCGGACTGCTCAAAGTGGCGAGCCGCGTCTTGGGCCATGCCAGCCGCACGGGCTGCGGCCACTAAGTGCGCGCTTTCGCGGCCAGCAGCCAGGACGACATCGGCGCACTCGGCGGCCTTCTCGCCGACAACCGCGTGCAACCGGCCGCTCTCCGCGCCGAGCTCTAGCATGTCGCCGAGTACGGCGATTTTCCGCGCACCGGGCACATCGACGAGGAGGTCGAGTGCGGCCGATACCGAGCCGGGACTGGCGTTGTAGCAATCGTCGATTACTGCGATCCCATTCTTGCGCACGATCTCGCCGCGCTGGCTCACCGCCTCAAACTCGGCGAGAGCGCGCTGGATCCCTTCCCAAGGTACGCCGAGGATGCGACCGACCGCGGCCGCGGCCAAGGCATTATACGCATTGTGTCGCCCTAGAACATTGAGATCAATGGGAACATTATGTAGAAGGAAGTGGCCGCAGCCCTTCTGGTCGAGTACGAGCCTCTCCCCACGAAACTCGCTCTCACGCGCAAAACCGAAGGTCAGGAGTCTCCCCTTTGTCCTCTTTACCTCCTGAGCCACGACACGGTCATCGGCGTTGACGAGAGCCGTTAAAGACTCGTCCATATAATCCAGAAGCTCCCCTTTGGCCTTGGCCACTCCTTCTACAGACCCAAAAAATTCTATGTGTGCAGTCCCGATGTTGAGCAAAACCCCAATAGTAGGTTCGGCAACCGAACACAGGTAGCGAATGTCCCCTATCCGCCGCGCTGCCAGTTCCAACACCACCGCCTCGTGACTCGGTGACAGTTGCAGCAGAGTGCGGGGCACCCCTATCTCGTTGTTTTCGCTGCCAATCGTTTTCAAAACGCAGTACCGCTGCCCCAACACAGCGGCGATCATTTCCTTGGTCGTCGTCTTGCCCGCGCTGCCGACGACGGCCACCACCGGCACCTCCCAGCGCCGCCGATACGCCCGCGCCATGTCGCCCAGCGCTTGCAGCGTCGAGTCAACGGCCAACAGCGGGCCGGGGGCCGCTTGGTCCAACCCTGGCCAGTGGCGTTCCACTAAAGCTGCACACGCGCCGCGGGCAAAGGCGGCCTCGACGAAATCATGTCCATCGAAGTTCTCACCCCGCAACGCGACGAACAGCTCGCCCTCGTCAATGGACCGACTGTCGGTCGCTACTGCTTGCAGGGCGCAATCCGGCTGGAGGCTCCCGACCGGATCGGCAGCCGTCCACTGCACCATCTCGCTCAGGGTCACGGCGCGCATAGCGGCTGCCCTTCCCTAGAGTGCATACTCCGCAGCACGCGCCGGGCAACTTCGCGGTCGTCAAAAGCCACGACGCGGTCGGCGAGTTCCTGCTCCTGTTCGTGCCCTTTGCCGGCAATGACTACGACATCCCCGCTGTGTGCAGCGGCCAGAGCCGTAGCAATCGCTTGTGCGCGGTCAACTTCGCTGTGAACCGCGCTACTGTCGGACACGCCAGCGGCCATATCGTCGATGATGCGCTGCGGATCCTCACTGCGCGGATTGTCCGAAGTCAAGACCGTCCAATCGGCCAACTCGCCAGCAACGCGACCCATCAGGGGTCGCTTGCCGCGGTCTCGATCTCCGCCACAGCCGCAGACGCAGATCAAACGACCGCTGCCCAAATCGCGGGCGGCGTGCAAAACCCTTGCTAGCGAATCCGGGGTGTGGGCGTAATCCACGATGACCGCGAAATCCTGCCCTTCGGCGATCTGCTCACAGCGGCCGGTGACGCCCGCTAGGGAGGCCAAGCCGCGACACAGGGCCGCAACATCCAAATCCAAGGCCAACCCGGTGGCCACGACAGCCATAGCGTTGTAGCAGTTGAAATGACCGATCAAATGCGTCTGCACCTCAATGGAGCCGACTGGAGTGTCCAAACACAGGTGCGCTCCCTGCGGGCCAACGTCGGCGCGTTGCAATCGCACTTCAGCCTCCGGGCCACAGCCATACGTCACGACGCGCACCTGAGTTCTGCGAGCCAATTCGTCGGCGTGGTCGTCGTCGGCGTTAATAACCGCAATCGCACCTTCTTGCAGGCTTTCAAAAAGCCGGGCCTTGGCCGCAAAGTAGGCATCCCAAGTCCCGTGAAAATCCAAGTGATCGCGCGTCAGATTGGTAAAGACCGCCGCCCGGAAGGGAATGCCCTCCACCCTTTTTAATGCCAGTCCATGAGAAGACACTTCTAGCACGGCCGCTTGCTTGCCAGCATCGACGAGCCGACGCAATAAGCTGTGTAGCTGGACGGCCTCGGGCGTAGTATTGTCCATCTTCTCCAATTCGCCATTGCACCAAAATCCCAAGGTCCCCAAGTACCCGCACGGCAGGCCAGCGGCTTCAAGGGCACTCCTGAGCAGGAAGGCCGTGGTGGTCTTGCCATTGGTGCCGGTGACGCCGACGTTGAGCAGCGCTTGTCCAGGAGAGGCGTAAAAACGCGCCGCCATTCGGGCCAATGCGGCTCGACAATCTGCCACCTGCACTCGCGTCGCACCGGCACAATCGATCCGCTCTTCCACCATCACGGCGCGGGCCCCGCGGGCGATGGCATGATCCACAAAGCGGTGTCGGTCCTGCTCCTGTCCCCCGCGTATAGCCACGAAAAAGTCGCCTTCTTCCACGCAGCGCGAATCGCAGCGGATCTGCCCTAATTCAATATTTTGGTCGCCCTCCACGCAGGCGTCGGGCAGCTCTTCGAGTAGGTATTTTAATTCCATTATTAAATACCTCTCGAACTCTGGGCTGGAATGTTTCCGACGAGGCGGGCCTGCTGCGTTTTCCACGGGCTGCGGGCGGCTTCTGCGCCCAGCATACAGTTGATCTGCCCTACGCGTCCGGCCCAACCCGGCGAGGGCGACTGATTGACGACCACAGTACCCACGCCGGAAAAGGCCACCGGCAACCCTCGCATCTGCGCTTGGAAGCGGGCCATGTCTGGGGTCATACCGCGCAAATCGGGCACGGCCGGCCCCTCTTTCTGCGGACGCTTGGCTGCTGGCTGGACCAACAGGCCACCAGGCAGGCTGATGATCCGCTTCATCACCCGGCGGAAGGTCGGGGCTGCCACAGATCCTCCCCACCCATTCACGCTGGGGTTTTCGACCATAATCACGCACGCGTATTGGGGATTGTTGGCTGGCAGAAAGCCGACGAATGAGGCTATGCTGGCGTTGGGATCGTAGCCACTGCCATCGGCTAAGGCGCGCTGAGCCGTGCCCGTTTTTCCGGCTACAGCCACGCCCCCAA
>JAJEEZ010000530.1:0-13714 GCA_022820705.1 Candidatus Latescibacterota bacterium
TGCCCAACTACCCCAGTGAGGGTGAGAGGTGCGGTCGCCGCACTTGTAGAAGTTACCCTTCCACTGAGTGCCTGGCGCGGGCGTCTGGGCACCGAAGTACTGGGCGAAGAGGGCAAAGGGGACGCGGTACTCGACCGCCCAAGTTGTGGGGGTGGTGAGTTCTGGCTCGACGATCTTGGGGAGGGTTGTGGCGATGCGGATGGTGGCACCGTCGGCGTCGCTGACGTTTTCAGTTGCTCGGCCTTGAGTGCGCTCGGCGGCTGAAGGGCAGCGGTGCAAGAGCATGGTGCCGCCGCAGTTGACCTCGAAGTTGAAGTAAGCCTGCGAGTCGGGCAGGGGTGCGACGAAGAATTCGACGCAGGAATCAGTGCAGACCGAGTCTTGGAAGCACTCGGCCACGGCGCGGACGTAGCAATCCTCGACGCGGAAGATAATGGATAGTGCCCGCTCGTCGTAGAGCAGGCGCGCCTGAGTGCGGGGGTGGTGGCCGGAATCTTCCCAAGAAAAGAGGGTAATCTCTAAGGTCTCGGCCGCCTGCCATTGGGGACGCTCCCAATCGGCGTCGGGAAGGTTGAGGTCGTTGGTGCGGTGAATGGTGTAGTGCATGGAGGTATAATAATTAACCGTGAAGCCGCGTGAAAGTGGATCCGTGCTGTTTGACGAGGTGCAAGGCCTCCAGTATTTTCCTAAAAAATTGTGGAGCGACCGGCAATTGGCTGCGGGTCGCCTTTTTGCGAAAGGGATACACGTTGCGCCGAGCGATTTTTTCCGCGATTGCCGCGCTGTTCCTCGCCGGAGCGGCTCAGGCCCAGATAAAAACCATTGTCACTGATCACTTCCGGGTCCATTACACGCTTGGAGCCGAGGGCACCGCGCGCCGAGTAGCCGAAACCTGCGAGGAGGTCTTTCCCACCCTCGCGGCGGCCTACGATTACTACGACGACTTCCGCACCATCCACGTCATCGTGCTCGACAACTCCGACGTGCTAGGCAACGGTTGGGCCAACTACTACAGCAATACCATGGCCATTTGGGCCACTAGTCTCGACTTTGAGTTGCGCGGCAGTCACGATTGGATCAAAAACGTGGTCACGCACGAGTTGACGCACATCATTACGCTCAACAAGGCGCGCAAGAAATGGCCCTTCCAGTTCGCGCTGCTGTCGGTCTCGCGCTTCGACTCCAATCCAGACATTACATTTCAATTTCCGCTATACCATCTCAATACCCCGCGCGGTTGGACCGAGGGCATCGCCCAGTACGGGGCGCAAAAATTCGGCTACGATTCCTGGGATTCGCACCGCGATATGTTGCTGCGGATGGCAGTGCTCGAAGACGATCTGCTCTCGTGGGAGGAGATGGGGACGGTCTGGGACCGCATGGGCAAGTTCTACGGCGAGTTCGTGTACAATCAGGGCTACGCGATGATGGTGTACCTCCATGACCAGTACGGTGCCGAGAAGGTCGATGAACTGACGCATCAGGTCGGCTCGATGAGCTTCGACCCAGCCATTCGCCGGGTGTTGGGCATTTCCGCGGATCAGTTTTACGCGGATTGGGTCGCCTTCTTAGCCGAGAATTACGGTCGCCTCGAATCCGAGATCCGCGGGCAGGGCTTCTTTGAGGGCGAGCCGCTAGACGAGGTCAACGAGGGCGTGCTCGAATACCATCCCGCGCTGTCGCCGGACGGCAAAAAACTGGCGTACCTCACCAGCGAGAAACAGGACTATGGGATCACGGTACTCAAAATCTACGATTTCGAGACGCGAAAAAAGACCGAACTCAAAAACTGGATAGATACGCGAATTAGCTGGTCGCCCGATGGGGAGGAGATCGTCTTCGTCCGCAACAAGGGCGGCTTTAACGACCTCTATATCTACAACTTGGCCGAGGACAAGGAGCGCCGCATCAGCGCTAGGCTGCGCGCCAAAGACCCCTCGTTTTCCCCCGATGGCCAGCGCATCGCCTTCGTACACAATGAGGACGGGACCAACAACCTCGGCCTCATCGCTCGCGACGGTACGGATTTGGTCTATCTGACCAACAACAACGATGCCACCCAATACATGGGGCCGCGCTTCTCACCCGATGGCGAGTGGCTGCTCTTTAGCGTGTTCCGCGGCGAGGACCGCGACATTGCGATGATCCGCGCCGATAGCCCGCCGCGGCCCAAGGTCTTTGAGAAGGCTGAAAAGAAAAAGAAGAGCGAAGACGAAGAAGGCGAGGAGGAAACTATCGACGTCTTTCCCGATACGGTTGCCTTCGCCCATCCCGACTCGTCGGGGTTCCGTGCGGTCGTTGCCTCGCCGGCCGACGAGCGCGACCCGCACTGGCTGCCCGATGGCTCGGGTTTTGTGTTTTCGTCGGACCAGAGCGGCATTTTCAACATCTACCGCTACCGCTTGGAAAACGACGAAGTCGAACAGCTAACCAACGTCATTGGCGGGGCCTTTGTGCCGACTGTAGCCGCTGACGAGAGCGTGGTGTACAGTGGCTACCAATCCAACGACTATAGTCTCTATCGTTTCGAGATGGGCGAATTCGAACGCGATGCACACTTTGAGCCGGTGGTGATGCACGACTATCGCTCCATCTTCGACGGCCCCAAGCTCGCCGATCAATTCCAGACCGCGACGTACAGAGGGCGCAACGTCTTGCGCTACATTCCGATTCTACAGGTCGGCCCTACGTATGTCGGCAACACTTTTGGTCTCAATCAAGCCAGCGGCGGCTTGCAGTTTTCCACCGGCGACATGCTTGGTGGGCAGGAGCTGACGGCTTGGGGCATTGTCGGCAAGAACATGCGCAATGCCACAGACCTCAATACGGATGTCGGCTTCTTCTACGAGCGCCGGCTCCGGCCACAAGTGGGCAACAACCGGACCTTCAACCCCTCGTTTTACATAGCGGGGAGGCGGCGCGAAATCGACAACTTGCTCAAGGCCAGCCAGATCGATACGCTCGAGATTGAGGAGACCGATCTCTATCCGGTGCCGGTCGATTCGGTCACCAGCCTGCTCATCCCGGACGTCCGTCAATACGTCTATCAGGGCACGAGTCGCCAAGACCTATTCAAGACCACCTTGGGACAACTGGCCGTGGGGGTTGATGTGCCGCTGACTCGGCGAGCCGAGTTGAACGCCCTCTACATATGGCGCGACTACGCCGAGGGCTGGACCTTGCGCCGCTTCCGCAGCCAGAACCAGATTTATTTGGTGCAATACGGCGTCGATATATCGGCCTCCTTAGATCCGTCGCTTCTGGCACAAGATACCCTGTTGGTGAACAACGAGGATCCGCTGGAGTTCTACGAAGACCTCAGCTTTTTTCGCACGCATATGTTGAGCATGGCTTGGCGCTACCGGAAGATCAACCCCACAGCCAACCGTCTGATCAGTCCATCGGGCCGCGCTATGGCTTTAGTCTATCGCTATTTGATGCCGACGGTAGCCGATTCGCTGACCGAGCAAATACCTACCGATGGAGTCCCCCGTGACCAGTTCGTCGGCGTCGAGCGCCGCATGCGGGTCAATGAATACGTAGCTGCATACAACGAGCGGATCAGGTTACCGTTCGCCAATTCGCTCAACATCGAGCTAATTGGCGCGTACAAAAACGCCCGCCTCAAGCCCCGCTTTATCGAAGATGGCGGGTTTTTGGAGGGGCGCTACTACTGGCCGCTGCGCTACTATATCGGCGGGCGCAATTTCCTCAGCGGCTACCCCTATTTCACCGACTGGGGGACCAAACTGCTCTACGCCCGCGTCGGCTACGGGTTTCCGATTTTGAAGCGCATCAGCAGCCGCTTTATCAACTTCAACTTTTCCAAGCTCCACGGCGAGCTATTCGCCGAAGCTGGGGTGGTGGGCAATTTCTCGCGCTTTGAGGACATTGACTTTTGGCAGGGGAAACGATGGCGGTCTCGGCCCAACATCGATCAATTCCTGACCGACGTCGGCGGCGAGTTGCGGCTACAGCTTTTTACTTTTTACCGCATCCCCATGTTTGCCTATTTCCAAGTGGCGCGTCCGATCCCGTCGTCGCGGGTGAAGCGGCTCTGGATCACCAGATTGCCCAATGGCAGCTTAGAGGAATGCGCCCCGACCGCGGAGGGCTGCTTCCGCAGCCTGACCGTGAGGGACTCCGAAGGCGACTTGGACGAGATCGACGACTGGCGCTTCTACTTTGGGTTCGGGCTATGAAACGCGCAGAGCGTCAAGTGGGCAAAGTCGATCTGCACAAGCTGGCCTTGCGGCTCAAAGTGATAGAAATGATCGGCATATACGCCGACCGCCGCCGCCTCGACGAAGCCTATTTGCGCTGGTATCGCTTAATTCAGCCCAACTAATCTTCTAAGTTCGGTCTCGTTGCAAGAGCCTGAGCGCGAGTTGCGCGTAGCTCAAGCTGGAGACGACGACCAAGGCCGCCGCCGCTAGGCTTAGCCCGGTGCGCAAGCTGGACGGGGCCTCGACGACGTAGCTGAGGGCCGTAAGCACCATGCAGACGGTTGTGTATTTGCCCCAGCGGTTGGCGGCAATGACCAGCCCCTGTGAACGCAAGAGCAATCCCCCCACCAATACGATTGCCACATCGCGGGCAAAGAGCATCCCCAAAAGCCACAGCGGCAAATCGCGCCAGAAGACTAGTCCGCCAAGCAGGCAGGTGAGAAAAATTTTATCGGCCAGCGGGTCGAGTATCTTGCCGAGGTGGGAGACTTGATTGTAGCGCCTCGCCACCCAGCCGTCGCCGATGTCTGTGATACCGGCAATAAGTAGTAGGATCACGGCTTGGTACTGGGCCGCTGGTCCTTGGGCGATGAAGTAGAGTAGGAAGGGGATGAGCAAAACCCGCAGGACGCTGAGGAAATTGGCCAACATTGCGGAGTTATTGCAGCATTTCGCGGGCGTGTTGGCGCGCTGTATCCGAAATGGTCTCGCCGGCCAACAGATAGGCAATTTCCTCGGCGCGAGCCGTTGCGTCGAGCAGTACAACCTCGGTGGTGGTCCGCTGTTGCTGCTGCTGCTTGCGCACTGAAAAGTGCTGGTCGGCGAGGCTGGCAATCTGCGGTAGGTGGGTGATGACGATGGTTTGATGCGCCGCAGCGAGGGTCTGTAGCTTGCGGCCAACGGCTGCGGCGATGCGTCCCGAGATACCAGCGTCGATTTCGTCGAAGACCAAGGTCGAAACGAGGTCGCGCCCGGCAACCGCTTCCTTGAGGGCCAGCATCACGCGCGAAATTTCCCCACCCGAGGCAATGCGCGCTAGGGGTCGCGGTGGTTGGCCGGCATTGGCGGAGATGTGGAAGGCGACGTGCTCCATGCCGTGTTCGCCCGCCGCGTAGCGACGTCCGTCGCGCTGAACTATCCCCTCGGGATCTTCGGTGGTTGCTAGCTCGATATAAAACTGAGCCTTGGCCATGCCCAACTCTCCGAGGGCGGCGACTAGCGCCTGCGACAAGGTGGCGCTGGCCTGCTGGCGCGCCGCAGAAAGGGCGAGGCAACAGGCGGCAAACTCGGCGAGTGCTTGATCGCGGTGTTCAGCCGCTTGGGCCAGCTCGTCGCGGAGGCGGTCAGCGCGGTCTTCGCGCGCTGCAAGCTCGCGGGCGCGTTCTAAGACGGCGTCGAGAGTGCCGCCGTATTTCTTTTTGAGGGCGCGCAGGCCGTCACGGCGCTCGCGCAGTTCGTCGGCCCGTCCGGGGCGCACCTCGATTCCGCGGGCGTAGTCGCGGAGTTGGCCGGCTAGGTCTTCGACCTCGTAGATCAGTTCCTCTAAAGCCGCGGCTTGGGGGCCGAGCGCAGGGTCGATTTCGCGCAGCCGGTCGAGCTGACGGCGAACTTGGCCGAGTGCCTCGTAAACCGCACCTTCGCGCTGATAGAGCAAGTCGTAGAGCTGGAGGCCGCCTTGGGATAGAGTCTCGGCGTTGTCTAGGACTTGCAACTCGCGTTCCAATTCGGACTCTTCGCCCGGTTGGGGTGCGAGGCGGCGGATCTCTTCTAACTGGAAAGCGCACCACTCGTCTTCGGCCGCGAGTGCGTCGCGTTCTGCACGCAGCCGGTCGAGGTGGGCCACGCTATCGCGGTAAGTGCGCCAGTGCTGTCCCACGAGGCGGCGCTGGTCGTCGAGCCCGGCAAATGCGTCGAGAAAGCGGGCGTGGAGCTTGGGGTCGAGTAGCGATTGGTGTTCGTGTTGGCCGTGCAGGTCAACCAAGATCGAGCCGATTTGCTTTAGCTGCTTGATTGGCTGCCCTTGGCCGTTGACAAAGGCTCGCGAGCGGCCTTGGCCGCGGATCTCGCGGCGGAGGATGAGTTGGCCATCCTCCAAGAGAACGCCTAGATCGGCCAAGCGCGCGATTTGACCCTGGTCGTCGAGTTCAAAAAAGCCCTCCACTGCACACGAGCTAGCTCCTTTGCGCACTAGGTCGGCGTTGGCAGGGCCGCCGAGGATGGAGTTGAGGGCGCCGATGATGATGGACTTGCCAGCCCCGGTCTCACCGGTGATGACGTTGAGGCCAGAGCCAAATTCGATCACCGCTTCTTCGATAAGGGCAAAGTCCTTGATGTAGAGGCGAGTCAACATCGGGCCGAGGCCGAGGGGGGCTAGTGGTCGTCTTCGTCGTTCAGAAAGGAGAGGCGGAACTGGCCCTCGGCGTCGGCGGTGAGGACTTGGACGCGCTCGCGGGTCTGGTCGAGCCACTGGCCGCAGGTGCGCGAGGCGGCAACGCCCTTTTCAAATACTTCGAGGGCCTCTTCGAGCTTGAGGTCGCCTGCTTCGAGGCGCTGAACGCTCTCTTCGAGCACGGCTAGGGCTTCTTCAAAAGTTTCACTCATTGAGTTTCTCCTCCACACGGCAGATAGCGCCTCCGCGGCGAAAGCGCAGTTGCAGTTTATCGCCTGGCTGAAGCTCGTTGCCGTCGCGGACGAGACGTTTATTGGCGACGCGTTCCACTAGGGCAAAACCGCGTGCTAGGCTCGTAAGCGGGCTGAGGTCGTCGAGGCGGGTGGTGGCGGTGGCTAGGGCTTCTATTTGCGTGCGCAAAAACCAATCGAAAGCGGTAGAAAGAGCTTGGCGCCGCTCGTCGAGGTATAGGCTTTGTTGCTGTAAGTGGTCGTCAAGGCGGGCACGCAGTCGGCCTGGGTCGCAGTGGTGCAACCGCTCCTCTAAGGAGCTGAGATAGCGCTCCATTTCCGCTAGCAATCGGCCTTGTTGCTCGGCGACGCGCTCGCGCAGGGCGCTGCGTTCGAGGGCGACCATTTCGGCCGCAGCCGAGGGGGTTGGGGCGCGGCAATCGGCCACGTAGTCGGCGATGGTGTAGTCGATCTCGTGGCCGACGGCAGAGATGACGGGTTGAGGCGACTGGTAGATGGCTCGGGCGACGGACTCGTCGTTGAAGGGCCAGAGGTCTTCGGGCGCACCACCGCCGCGGCCGACGATCAATGCGTCGATGTCGCCTAGCTGATTTAAACTGGCGATGGCGGCGGCGATCTCAGCGGCGGCCCCCTCGCCTTGGACCCGTGCGGGGCAGAGGACAATCTCGATGTCTGGGGCGCGGCGGTCGAGGATTTGGATGATGTCGCGGATGGCCGCGCCTGTCGGCGAGGTTACCACGCCGATTTTGCGGGGATAAGGGGGCAGGGGTCGTTTGCGGCTTTCGTCGAAAAGACCTTCGGCCGCTAGGCGATTTTTGAGTTGCTCGAAGGCGATGGCCAATTCGCCGACGCCCGCGGGTTTGATCTGCTCGGCGTAGAGTTGGTACTTCCCGGCGCGCTCGAAGACGGAGATATGTCCGTACACCTGCACCTGCATGCCCTGTTGGGGGCTGAAGGAGAGCGAGCCGGCCTGCCACTTGAACATCACCGCGCTTAGCTGGCTCGCGTTGTCTTTGAGCGTAAAATAGCGGTGGCCGGAGCTGTGGTGGGTGTACTGAGAGATCTCGCCCTCGACCCAGCACTTGGGCAGACTCTCTTCGAGCAGCCCCTTGACTTGGCTGGTGATTTCGGAGACCGAGTAGGGCCGGTGAGTTGCATCTTCAGCGTCGGTCCAAAAGAGCGGCTCTTGAAAGGACATAGATGCTCCTAATCAATTAGGAATTAGGAATTAGGCGTAACAAGGACACTAATTCGCAATTCGTAATTCCTAATTCTTAATTCCTACGAGGTCAAGGCTCGGCTAGCTGCAACCGCTCAATTCGAGTGGCCCGGCCGCTTGCCGCGTCGGCCTCGACCAGTGCGCCGCAGAGGACCGCTTGGCCGTCGGCGGGCTTAAAGCGGGTGGGCACTTGGGTCAGGAAGCGTTGAATCGCCATTTCGGGACGCACGCCAATCACGGATTCGCGGATGCCGGTCATGCCAGCGTCGGTTAGGTACGCCGTGCCTTTGGGCAAGATGCGCTCATCCGCGGTTTGCACGTGGGTGTGGGTGCCGATGACTGCGGTGGCCAAGCCGTCGAGGTGGAAGCCCATAGCCATTTTCTCGGCCGTGGCTTCGGCGTGGAAATCTACAAAGACTAAGGGCGTCTCTGCGTGCAGGCGCTCGACCTCGGCGCGGCCTGTGCGGAAGGGGCAGTCGATGGAGGGCATCCCGGTGCGCCCTTGGAGACAGAGCACGGCCACTGGGGGACCGCCGCGTGCGGCGACGACGGTCGCACCAATACCGGGAGCCTCTTTGGGATAGTTGAAAGGGCGCAGGACGCGGTCGGATTGGTCTAAGTACGGGATGAACTCGCGGCGATCCCAGACGTGGTTGCCGCTGGTGATGACGTCGGTGCCGTAGCTGTGGAGCTTGTGCACGATGCGGTCGGTGAGGCCAAACCCTCCGGCGGCATTTTCGCCGTTGGCGATTACCAGAGAGACTTCGCGCTGTTTTACTAACTCGGGAATTACGGCTGCGGCGACCCGGCGGCCCGGCCGGGCAAAGATATCGGCGACGAAGAGAATGTTCACCGCGCGTGAGACTCGGCACGCATCTCGCGGATGATGCAGACGCGCAACTGCCCAGGGTATTCGAGTTGTTGCTCGAGCTTGGTGGTGATGTCGTCGGCGAGTTGCTCGGCATACGTGTCATCTACCACCCCGCTGTCAACCAAGACCCGAACCTCCTTGCCGTTTTGCAGGGCAAAAGCCTGTTTCACGCCTACATAGTCGGCTGCGAGTTCCTCAATATGGTGCAAGCGGCGAATGTACTCCTCGACTTTTTCTTTGCGGGCTCCTGGGCGGTGGGTGGAGATTTCATTGGCGGCTTCGACTAGTACGGCAATGGCTGAGCGCGAGGGCGTGTGCTTGCTATGGGTTTCGATAATCTGCACAACTTCAGGGCTTTCGCCGCCCTTGCGGGCCAGCACGGCACCGCTTTGCGCTGGGTCGTTGCCCAACTCAAAGTCCTGTGCCTTGCCGATGTCGTGCAAGAGACCAGCACGGCGCGCCAGCACTATATCAAGGTCGAGCGTCTCGGCCATCATGCCGGCCAAAAGCCCGACTTCCTTGCTGTGGACTAACAAGTTTTGTCCGTAGCTGGTGCGGAAGCGGAGCTTGCCCAGTGTTTCCAATAGCGATTCGGGTAAGTCGTGAATGCCGAGGTCAAAGGCAGCTTTGGAACCGGACTCGCGGATCATCTCCTCGACGGTATTGCGGGCCTTGTCATACACTTCTTCAATGCGCCCAGGGTGGATGCGCCCGTCGCGGATGAGTGTTTCGAGAGTGTGTCTGGCTACTTCGCGGCGCAGTGGATCAAAGCCCGAGAGCATGACCATGCCAGGGGTATCATCGACGATGACTTCGACGCCGGTGATCATTTCAAAGGAGCGGATATTGCGCCCGTCGCGACCGATGATGCGCCCCTTCATGTCGTCAAAGGGGATGGGCACGACCGAAAGCGTACTCTCGACGGTCAGTTCTCCGGCGAAGCGCTGGATGGCGCGGGTGATGATTTCTTTGGCCTCTAGGTTAGCCGTAACAACCGCAGTGTCCTTGATCTCGCGGACCTTGCGAGCGGCCACTCGGCGTGCGCCTCCCTCTAGCTGATCAACGAGTATGCGCTGGGCTTCTTGCTGACTGATACCAGCCAATTCTTCCAGCCGCCGACTCTGCTCTCGGACGAGGTCTTGGGCTTGGATTTCGTCCGCAGCTATGGCTGCCTCGCGGCGGTCGAGGTCCTGCTCGGTCTTGAGTTGTTCGCGCTCCTTGCTCGTGAGCAGGTCTATTTTGCGCTCTAGTTGCTGTTCGCGCTCTAGCAGCTTGGCCGCCAGATCGCGCAACGAGCGCCTCTGTGTCTCTTGCTCCTTTTCTAGCGGGGCCCGCTCGCGGTGCCATTCATCCCTTGCTTCGAGCAAGGCATTTTTTTTCAAGACCTCGGCTTCTTGGCGGGCGCGGTCGACGATCTGCTCGGCGGTGGCTTGGGTGCTGTGCAGTTTGCTGTTGCGCAGCCGCTCACTCCCTAGCCAGCCGAGGAGACCGCCGCTGGCAAAAAAGGCGACGGCAGAACAGATTAGGACTATGTAGTCAAACCCATTAAACAAGGGTATCTCTTTCTTATCCTCATCGGTCCCGACGCCTCCGGGCATCGGGCCAGAGCACGGGATGAAACCCGGCTCGGGATACTTCAGCTATTCGGGACGGGGAACTTCTACTTCGGCGAAAAGGTGCCCAAGCGAGGTAGCAAGCTGAGAAGTCCGCTGGGCTATATCGGCCTCAGCGGAAGCGTAGTCCTCCCGCAGGGAGAGGAGTTCCTCCACTAAGCTCAGACTGGCCAAGATGGCCACTTGGAGTGGATTGCCGCTCTGGAGCTCGTGCTTGACTTCGTGCATGCGCTCGTCCACCATCTCGGCGAGCTTTTGCACGTGTTCGGCAGAGTGATCTTCGTCAACTCCTAGGGTATAGTGCTTGTCGAATATTTTGACCACTACTTGGGACGACATACTAGACCCCTTTCTCAGATATCTTTGTCTTATTCGGCCTCTGTGTGGGCTACTTCGACCTGCTCAAGCTGTTCGTTTTTGCTGCTGAAGGCACCATCCAAGCGGCTGAGGAGCTGTTCGATGCGTCCCTTTACCACTTCTTTGTCCTTTTTGATCTGTTCGTTTTCACTGCTGACGACGCTGATTTTTGTCTCAAGGCTCTGGATGTCTGCCTGCAGGGTGTCGTTTTTTTCTTTCAGGCTCTGGAGCTGTCCATTCAATTCGTCGTTTTCCTTGCGCAGCGTTTCGAGTGTTCCTGTCAGACGGTTAATGTACTGCTCAAGTCGCTCAAAATTTTCGTTTACATCCATTGGGGACGACTGTACTCCTGATTGAGGTTGGAATTAGCGCAAGCGAGCGCCGAACCGCGCTTTGAGACTTTTGAGCATCGCGGAAATCGCCGCGTCGGCCTGAGCGTCCTGCAATGTCTGTTCGCGGTCGCGCAGACGGATGGCGAACGCCACGCTCTTGTGGCCTGCTTCTATTTGATCTCCTTGATAGAGGTCAAAAACCTCGATGGACTCAATGAGGTGGGGCGCACTATCTCGCATGGTGGCGATAAGTTCGGCGGTTGCAGTGTCTGCGCGTACGACGATGGCCAAGTCGCGCTCGATCGGCGGAAACTTGGGAAGCGCGGTAAACGAGCGCTTACGAGCGTGCCAATGGCGTACTAGCGCGGTAAACGATATTTCAAAAATATGTACTTGGCGCTCTAAATCAAATGCCGCGCATAAGTTGGCCGAAACTTGGCCTAGCCAGCCGAGGGGCTGGTCACCAAGGGAGATACAGGCCGCGTGTCCCAAGCGGCATTCGGGTCGGTCGGCGGGCGTAAAGCGCAAATTCCCCTCGCCCACTAGCGCTTCGAGCAAGCCCTTGAGGTCGAAAAAGTCGGCCTCGCGGGTGTCGGCCTGATAGGGAGAGGCTGAAACGCGGCCCGACCACAGGGCGGCGAGGTGCCAGTGTTCCTCGGGCCTTGCGCCCTTTTCGGCCGCGGCGACAAAGCACTTGCCCAACTCAAAAATGGCCACTCCTGCGGCCCGCTGGTTGAAATTGCGACGTGCGACATCTAATAGGCTTGGCACCAAGGTAGTGCGCAAGGCGTCTTGGGTCTCGGTCGGCGGATTGGCCAAGCGGACGGCTTGGCCTGCGGCTTCGACTAATTCGAGCCAGCGGGATTCGACGATCGTATTGCTGACGACTTCGTCCAAACCTAGGCCCAAGAGCCGCTGCCGAGTGACCTGCCTAAAGGTGAGTTCGGGATCGCGCCAGGTGATCCAAGGCCCAGATGCCTCTTGGCGGCCCTCAATGCGGTCGAAGCCGTAGATGCGGCCAACTTCCTCGATGAGGTCGGCTGGGCGCGTCAGATCGGGACGGAAGCTCGGGGCCGTTACCACGAGGGGCTGGCCCGATTCGACCCGGCAGCCGAGGCGTTCGAGAGTCTGGACGATGGCAGCGGAGTCTAGCTCCGTAGCCAAGAGTTGGTTAGTGCGCTCAACGCAGAGTGGAATTTGGCGGCGTTGGCCGGGGCGGGGGTACACGTCTAGAGGCTCTGGGGCGACCGCACCGCCGGCTAGTTTGGCGATTAGGTGAGCGGCGCGGTCAATGGCCCGCACCGGGGCATCCCAATCGGCACCGCGCTCAAAGCGCGTGGCTGCCTCGGTGAAAAGCCCTAGCCGAGACCGGGCTAGCCGCACCCGCGATGGTGCGAAATACGCGCTTTCGAGCAGGATGTCCGTGGTGTCCGTCGATACCTCGGAATGAGCCCCCCCCATGACCCCGGCTAGTGCTTGGGGTCGCGTTCCATCGGCGATGACCAGCATCTCTTCGTCGAGTTGGCACTGGGTGCCGTCGAGGGTTTCCAAGGTTTCACCGGAACGCGCCCGGCGGACGATGATACGCCGCTGGTCCAGTGCATGTAGGTCGAAGGCGTGCAGGGGATGCCCCAATTCCAGCAGCACGTAGTTGGTTATATCGACGATGTTGTTGATCGGGCGCTGACCCACGGCTTGGAGTCGGCGTTGGAGCCACTCGGGCGAGGGGCCAACCTCGACGCCGCGCAGGATGCGGCCGACGTAGCGCGGGCAATCGTCCGGTGCCTCGATGTCTATCCGCACGTCTTCTGCGGTGGCCGGTCCGCTTTCGGGTACCTGTGCGTTGGGAAAACGGAGGGGGTTGCCGGTGAGTGCGTGGACCTCGCGGGCAATGCCTAAGAGGCTCAGGCAGTCTGGGCGATTGGGCGTAACTTCGAAGTCGATGACCACGTCGCCGAGGCCAGTGGCCGAGGCAAAGGAAGTGCCGACCGGGAGGTTCTCGTCGAACACCACAATGCCGTCGTGGTTACCACCTAGCCCGAGTTCGTCTTCGGCACAGAGCATACCCTCGGATGCGACGCCGCGGATTTTGGCTTTTTTGATCTGTATGCCGCTGGACAGCGTGGTGCCGGGCAGGGCAACTGCGACGGTTTGTCCGGCCGCAACATTGGGTGCTCCGCAGACGATGGTGTTGACTCCGGTTCCCACATCAACTTGGCAGACGGTCAGGCGGTCGGCGTTTTCGTGTGGGCAGCAGGTGTTGACGCGACCGATGACGACGCCCTCGTAGCGCACGCCGAGATCCTCGACGCCCTCGAACTCCAAGCCCGCCATGGTCAGGCGCTCGACTAACTCGGGCCAATCCCAGGCGAAGTCCACGTATTCCTTGAGCCAGTTATAAGTGATTTTCATAAGGCGTTGCCGGGAACCTCAGAACTGGCGGATGAATCGCAAGT
>JAJEEZ010000543.1:0-6134 GCA_022820705.1 Candidatus Latescibacterota bacterium
AGAGGCAAAGCGGTCGTCGAGCAGGGAATACTCAAAGGGATGGACGGGATCTAACTCTGCCATCACCGTCTCGACTTGTTGCACGACGTGCTGTAGGGAATGAGCGCGGAAGCGAATGAGCAGGTAGTTGTGCCACGGCCATAGCTGCATGACGACCGGCTGGATGCCGCGCCGCAGAGAGGCTGAGTGAAAGTCCTCAACCACGCCGACGACCGTGCCTTCAGGTGAGACGCCCGTGCCCCCGGCTTGCCCAATCGCCAAAGTCCGGCCAACGGCAGCATCCGCAGACTCCCATCCCAGCGCTTGCACCGCCGCCTGAGAGAGGACGAAGTACCCGTTGCGCGGCTCCATGTTCTCAGTAAACCCCTCTCCTGCCGCTAGGGTCATGCCGAGCGTTTCCGTCGCGCCAGCATCGACCCACAGCAAATCGACGCTCACAGGATCTGCCTCCGCACGACGCGGCTGGACGCTGCTTCTGCCCACCGGCCCTGCCGGGAACAAAGCGGCCGCGCTCACCGAGGAGATCTCCGGTAGCTGGCCCAACCGCGTCTTCACCGCCTGCGGGTCGCTCCGCATCGGCTGGCTGCGAATCGGCACCACCAAGACCTGCTCAGTCTCGATACCAAGTTCCGCGTTCTCTATAAAAGCCAATTGCTGCTGAGCGATCGCCGTTGCACAGAGCAGCCCTACGGAGACGACAAACTGCGCCGTCACCATGCCTAGGCGACCCCTTCTGCTGCCAACGGCCCCACTACCTTCCAAGGCCCTCACCGGAGCGATCCGGGCGAGGCAAAAGGCGGGGTAGCCGCCCGACAGGACCACCGCCAAGAGAAAAATCGACGCCATCAAGGCCAGCACCTGCGGATCGGAGTACGCCAAGGCAATCTCCATCCCGCCGAAGCGCGTCACGTATGGAGCCAAGGTGTCCGCCAAGACCACGGCGATAGCAAAGGCCAAGGAGGTCACCACGGCCGACTCGATCAGGAACTGCCGCGCCAGTTGGCTGCGACCCGCTCCCATCGACAGCCGCAGCCCAATCTCGCGCACTCGCTGTGCGGCCAAGGCGGTCCCCAGATTGGCATAGTTGAGGCAGGCGACGAGCAGGACCAAGCACGCGACTGTCGCCAAGATGATCACCTCGCGGATGTCTCCACCCCCTGAGATGCCCAAATCCTCCTGCGAATAGAGATGAATCCGATGGAGCGCCTGTAACTTCCACTGGCTGCGATCATCAGCACCGAAGTGTTCTTGCCGCAGTTGGTCGAGCAGACCGCTCAACGCATCCTTCTCAACGCCGGGACGCAGCAGCAGATACGTGCGGTACATGCGGCGTCGCCAGTCGCTTACCGCGCTAGGCCCCAGCCAGCGTTCCACCGTGGCAAAGGAGGCGAGAAACTCGATCCGCAGGTGCGATTGCTCGGGCAGGTCGCGCAGAATCCCGGTCACCTTCAGGTCGAGGTGATCCTTGAAGCGGATGACTTGCCCCATGGGATCGGCGTCGCCGAACAGCTTGCGCGCCGCAGACTCAGAGAGGAGGACGGTAAAAGGCTGGGCAAGCGCCGTGGCGGCGTCGCCAGCAACCAAGGGCAGGGTAAAAACCTTCAGAATCTCCGGGTCGGCGAAGAGAAAGGCATCCTCGTAGAAACGCTTCTCCCCGTGGCTGACGAGCGGCACTGGGTTGTCCACGTTCAGCATGCGCACTACAGCTTCCACCTCGGTCGTCTCGCGCTGAAGGCTAGTGCCGAGGACGGCAGGCGTCGTCAAGCGGGCAGCTTTTTCGCCTTGGGTGACGACTCGGTAGATGCGCTCGCCGTGCTCGTGGAAGCGATCGGTCTCCAGTTGGCCGAGAACCCAGATGGCCATGAGCATACAGCCCGCGAGCCCAACCGCTAGGCCGCCGACGTTGGTCAGTGCGTAGAGTCGATGGCGGGTCAGATGGCGAGCGGCGATGTGCAGGTAGCTCTTGAACATGATCTACTCCTAGTAAGGACATTCACTCATTCGTAGCGCAGCGCTTCTACCGGATCGGCCTTAGCCGCCTTGTACGCCTGATGCCCGGAACTGATCAAAACCGCGACGAGCGCAATCGCCGCGCCAGCGGCAAAATGCCACGCCGCCAGATCAATGCGGAAGGCAAAGCCGTTCAGCCAGTCGTGCATCCACCACCAAGACAGAGGCCACGCCACCGCCGAGCCAATCAGGGCGAGGCAGGCAAACTCGCGGGTCATCAGCGTGGTGAGACCAAAGACGCTAGCACCGAGGGCTTTGCGGATGCCGATCTCCTTGGTGCGGCGACCGGCGGCGAGAGCGGTGAGCGCAAATGCACCCAAAGCGGAGATGAACACCGCGCCGACCCCAGCCCACGTAATGAGCCGACGCCAGCGAAACTCGTCGCGGTAGGCCACTTCCAAGTCCTGCTGTAGGAAAGAGAACTCGAAGTCGGTATATCGTTGATTATGGGCAACGATGCGGCTCCACGACTCCTGCATGTACTGGATGACCTCCTGCATATCTCCCGGCTTCACGCGGACGAACATGAGATCGGCTATGTAGTGTCTTGGTCCTAAGTGGGGGTTGAGCAGCAACAAGCCCGGGGGGATGTCCTCGTACCCCGATTCTAAGTTGAAGTCTTTGACAACACCGATGATGCGCACTCCATCCCCACGCGCTCCAATCGGCCTGAATCCCCTCGATCGCGACATCCGCCCCACTTCGATGGTCTCGCCAATAGGGTCGGCGAGTCCGAGGCGTGCCGCCGCGCTCTCAGAGATCAATGCGAGATTATCCTTGTCCCCCTGCGCCAGCGAGAAGTCCCGGCCACTTATCAGTTCTAAGTTCATGGTCTCCACGAAGTTGTGATCTACGGAATAAAGACGGATCTTCGCCTCTCGGCCGCTCTCGGTCACAGCTCGGTAGTCGGACCTGTGAGCATCTCGCAAGTCCTCTTCCACCAAGGTGACCGATGCGATGCGGTGATGCCGTAGAAAGGCCTCCACGAGCGCGGGATGTTGGGGGCTGTACTGTACGAGAGGGTCCGTATTCACCGCGATGATGCGATCCGACTCAAACCCGTGCCGAGTCATGAGATGCTCTAGCTGGTGATACATGACCAGCGTGCAAGTAATCAACCCCACAGAAATGGCCAATTGCACACTGACGAGTACGCGACTGAGCCGAGCAACTCCAGTCATGGACACGTTGCGCCGAATCGCGTTTAGGGGCGTCAGACGGGAGAGTACGAGTGCCGGATACCAACCAGCACCCACACTGACGAGCAGCAGCAACGCCACTAATGCGCCTAGCATACTTGGCTCGCTCAAACCAAGCGACAGCTCTTGCGAGAAGGTGGCGTTAAACGCCGGCAGTAGTAGCTCCGCCAACGCACACCCGGCACCCAATCCGACAACAGATAGCACCACTGCCTCGCCGAGGAACTGACGCATCAACTGCCCGCGTCCGGCACCCGCCGCCTTGCGTACGCCGACCTCGGCCGCCCGCAAAGAGGCCCGACCAATCGCCAGATTGACGAAGTTGATGCACCCCATCAACAAGACTGCCAAGGACATACTGACGAGTACATACGAAACGAACGGATCCCTCGGCTCCACCACGCCGTGACTTCTCCATTGCATCAGGCCAGTATCCGAGTGCAGACCGGTCAGCGGCTGCAACCGAAACCAAGAGAAATCCTCCGGAGAGCCTTCGGGGATATTCCCTAAATCCTTTTGAGCCATGTCCCGTGTGAGTTGCACGAAGGCCGGCGCTACATCAGCCGGGTCCGCACCGGGTGCGAGCAGGACGTAGGCATTGCACGAACCTTCCCACGCATCCGGGGAATCGCGGAAGAGGAACTCCGTGTTATCGAACGGCAGCAGCATGTTGAACTGAATCGACGATGTGTGTGGAATCGGCGCGGCCACGCCGGTGATGGTAAAGTCCTCGACATCAGACCCGTGCATAGCGGCGATCGTCAAGTGCTGTCCCAGCGGATCGGCATCGCCGAACAGGCGTTGAGCCATCTCGTAGCTGAGGACGACGGAGTTGCGTTCGGTCAGTGCCGTGGCAGCGTTCCCTAGCAGAAGTGGGAAGTCGAAGACCTCAAAAAACGCAGGATCAACGAGGAGGAATTCCTCGTAGGCCAAACTACCTTCAAAGGTCGTCCGCACAACGCGGTCATCTCTATCGCCCCCTTTCGCCGCGCTGAGGCGCACCGTGCGCTCCACGTGCGGGGAGAGAGCCTCTAGCTCAGGCGCGAAAGCAAAGTCAATCGCGTCAGCTATGCGCATCAGCCCCTCCTCCGGCACCATGAACTCGACATAAACGCGATAGATCCGGTCCCCTTTGCTGTGGAAGCGGTCAAACGACCACTCCTGAGAGGCAAAACGCCAAGCAAGCAGACAGAACGCCATACCCAAGCTCAGTCCGGCGAGGTTAATGACCGTGTGCAGGCGATGGCGCATCAAATTGCGCCAAGCGATGATCAGGTTATTGCGTAGCACAGTTATTTTCCCCCTTCTCAAATCGGTACGCCTTGTAGGGAATCCCTCTACTCGTTGCGCAGGGCTTCTACCGGATCGGCCTTAGCAGCCTTATACGCCTGATGGCCAGAACTGATCAAAACCGCGACCAGCGCAACCGCCGCACCAGCGGCAAAATGCCACACCGCCAAGTCAATGCGGAAGGCAAAGCCGTTCAGCCAATCGCGCATCCACCACCAAGACAGAGGCCACGCCACCAGCGAGCCAATCAGGGCAAGGCAGGCAAACTCGCGGGTCATCAGCGTAGTGAGGCCGAAGACACTGGCACCGAGGGCCTTGCGGATGCCGATCTCCTTGGTACGGCGACCCGCGGCGAGGGCAGTGAGCGCAAAGGCACCAAGAGCGGAGATGAACACCGCGCCGACCGCAGCCCAAGTGATGAGCCGACGCCAGCGCAGTTCGTCGCGGTAGGCTGCCTCCAAGTCCTGCTGTAGGAAGGAGAAATTGAAGTCCGCATAATCGACGATGCCGCTCCACGTCTCCTGCATGTACTGGACGACCTCTTGCATATCTCCCGGCTTCACGCGCACGAACATGAGCTCCCCTTCGGCGGGTAAGCTGAGTTCGAGCGTCAGCAAGCCCGGCGGTCTCTCTTCATAACCCGACTCGAAGGTGAAGTCCTTGACCACGCCGATGATGCGTAACGGACCTCGAGACCTGCGCTGTCCCGAACTCGACACACGCACGATCTCGATTGTCTCACCAATGGGGTCGGCAAATCCCAAGCGCGAGGCCGCGCTCTCGGCGATCACCACGACATCCTCCTTGTCTCCCTCGGCCTGCGAGAAATCCCGGCCGCGGATCACCTCCAAGCCCATGGTCTGAACGAAGTTGTGGTCTATTTCGTAACGGCGGATCGCCGTCTCCCGACCGTCTTCGGTCACGGCTCGGTAGTCAGACCAATAAGGATTTTGCAAGAAATCGCTATCTGATAGGGTGACCGCAGCGATGCGATGGTGTTGCAGAAAGGGCCTCACAAGTCTGGCTTGATCGCGATTATTGGCGGCATCCGAATGCACGGCGATGACGCGCTCCTCGTCGAGTCCCAAGTCGCGAGCCATAACGTACTCTAGCTGGTGATACATAATCAGCGTACAGGAGATCAACCCCACGGAAATGGCCAACTGCACACTCACGAGCACGCGGCTAAATCGAGCAATCCCGGCCATAGACACGTTGCGCCGAATCGCGCTCAACGGATCCAGACGGGACAGCACGAGCGCCGGATACCAACCCGCTCCCAAGCTGACCAGCAACAACAACGCCCCCAATGCCCCCAGCATACCCGGCTCGCTCAGACCAAGCGACAGCTCCTGCGAAAAGGTGGCGTTGAACGCCGGCAGTATTAGCTCCGCCAACGCACATCCAGCACCCAACCCGACCACAGACAGTACCACTGCCTCGCCGATGAACTGACACATCAACTGCCCGCGTCCAGCACCCGCCGCCTTGCGCACACCCACCTCGGCCGCCCGCAGCGAGGCTCGACCAATGGCCAGATTGACGAAGTTGATGCACCCCATTAACAGGACCGCCAAGGAGATACTGACGAGCACGTATGAGACATACGGATCCCTTGGCTCAATCACACCGTGC
>JAJEEZ010000540.1:0-10548 GCA_022820705.1 Candidatus Latescibacterota bacterium
CCGGCTAGGCGCAGCCAGCCGCCGTAATGCGACACCCGGACAAAGGACGGCTTGTCGAGTACGTGTTGTGCGACGAAGTTCAGACGCGATCCTTCGTCGCACCAGTGGATGCCGTCGGGCGATATCTGCACCCGTACCTCGGCGTCGATCAAAGAGTTGGGCTGCGAGTCCTCTTCTTCAAAGCGGAGCATGCGCACGAAGAAAATGGCTTCGTGGCTCCAGCCGACCTCGTACGGCTCGGTGATAAAGTCGCCTTCCCAGCGCTGATTGCGTTCTACGACGACGGTGTGGCTCTGTCGCATACTCATTGCACAAACTCCCCGGATAACAACACAGAGTCGATGTAGAGAAAGGCCCGCTTATCCATGTCGGCTTCGACCCAAAAGGCCGCGTTGAGCATACACCACAGATTGGCCATGGCCGGCAGTTCAATACAGTGCATCCCCTCCGGCCCGAAAGTGTGGTCGTTGCACTGAAATCCGGTGAAAGCCCGCCGTTTGAGGTCCAAGCCGATGCGCAGATAGTGCCAGTTCATTTTGGTGGCGATTTCGTTGTAGCACAAAAGCTGTGGCTCGCCCGGCACATCCTCCCAGCCTTCCGGCCCCAAGTGGAAATGCGATACGGTCTTGCCGCTGTCGCCAATGGGTTGCACGGACCGGGTGGCAGGCTTAGTCTGCCAGCGTCCTCGGCGCTGGCCGCGCTCGGCGTTGAGGTAGCGCAAGTGGGGCATCCAGCGCCGCCCTTGGGGATGGCCGTCCTGCACGTCGAAGAGTACGCCCCAAGCGCGGACATCCATTTCGCCGAGCTTGAGTTCGGACGCTTCGGGCTTGAACGCGAAATAGCACTCCAACTGCACTTGGCCCAGTGCCCGAAAGGTGTGCCGCTTGATGCCTACGGAGAGGCCGCCGGCCTGCGGACGGGTGGCCAGCTTGAGAGCATAGGTGCCTTCCATCGAACCAGCCGTGACAGTGTCCCACATCGTCAGGTTGCTCAACATGGGAGGGCGCAGGTCTTGGTAGTCGGGTAGCATGGTGTCGAGCGAGTCTTCGTAATTGCCGATCAGTCCGGTCCAGCCGTTTAGTCCTGCATCGAAATCGTCGTAGCACAGAATGCGCGCAAGCGGGTCAAAGCGGCTGAGCCGAGGATTGGCTAGCAATGATTCCACAGTATGCTCCGGTGTTAGGATGGGTGGTTAAATGAACTTTCACCAATAAAAAACCCCGCCGAACAGTGCGCTCAGCGGGGTCCGTACGTCTGATGGAACAGACGCACTACTCGGCGGCTGTCGCTTTGACTTGACCCCAAGTCACGGCCTCAACAGCCGTGCTTATCTGAGGGGCAACCCAGCGCGCGGGCACGATCGGCGACGCAACCCAGCGGCCGTTGACCTCAGCCTCCGCGGAAACGCCATAAACCACGGACTCGGGATTCGACAGTTCTGGAAGAAGTTCCATACTGTACCGACCCTGAGCAGGCATGGCTTCCACATGGCCCCACGGCACAAAGTTGGGCTGTGTTTCGGCGGGCTCAACGATCTCTCCACCGGCTTCGACTTCGATCTCATCGGGGTCGAAAACCTGCAAATAGATCGCGTAGCGGGTTGCGTCTTCGACCTCCTCCCACTCAACCAGCACGAACTGGGACTGAGGGCTAGCAAGGCTAACCCTTACGTCTTCCGGTCCCATAAGCTCCATGGCACCGTGAGGACATTGCGCCCAAGCCGCGCTCGCGAACGCGAGAGCAACGCCGGCCATTAGCATCTGCTTTTTCATAAGGCACCTCCTTAGAAAGAGTAGATACTGCTAGATAAAATACCACCATTTCTGGCAGAGTCCAAATTTTTTATCTCCACCCGCCTCTATTGGTCGCCGCGTGGGTCGGCGCGCAAGGTCGCTAGGTGATCGGCGAGGACTTGTACGCCGTAGCGGAGGGCATTGCCGACGTTGAGGAATCGATATCCCCAGCGAGTTTTCTCTTGGATCTCGGACACGTCCATTAGCGTAGTGCCCACGGCGATCCCTGTGTCCGCTAGCTGTTGCGGCACGTCGCGCATGATTTGCTGCACTTGCCGCGACCCGGTGTCGGTGATCGTCCCCACGGTCGCTGACAGGTCCAACGGCCCGACGAAAATCACGTCAATGCCGGGCACGCGCTTGATCTCGTCCAGGTTGTCGTAGGCCCGTTGGCTTTCGAGTTGGAGGACGACGAGCGTTTCCTCGTTGGCGGTTTTGATGACCTCGTTCCAGTCAGCACCGGCGATGTGGGTCCACATGGGTGAGAGACCGCGCCGGCCTTCGGGTGCGTAGCGGGCGGCTTCGACTGCGGCGGCGGCTTCTTCAGCCGTATCGACTTGCGGCACCATCACGGCTACTGCACCCGCGTCGTACGCCTTCTTAATGAGCGCCGGGTCGTTCCACGCGACGCGCACCATGGGTGCGACGCTGCGCATCCGCGCCAGTACTAAGATCGAGTCGAGCGCTTCGGTGGCGTGGGGCATGTGTTCGGTATCGGCCCAGATAAAATCGGGACCGGTGGAAATGATCAACCCGGCCACGTGTGGGGTGGGAGCCGACAGGCTGGTGCCGAGGAGGATTTCGCCGCTGCGCAAACGCGCTTTCAGGTTGTTGGGATACATGGATAGCTCCGTTGGAATTAGCCGTACAGTGAGTAGAAGATGAGGCCACCGAGCAGGATGCGATAGGCGGCAAACGAGTAGGTGCCGTGGCGCTGGAGGAAGCGGAGTAAGAAGCCGATGGACAGATAGCCGCTGACGGCGGCGGCGAGAATCCCCAGCACCAAACTCAGCAGCCCAGCGCTACCTAGGCCTCCTTCGAGCAGGGCGAATAGTTGCAAGAGGCCGCTGGCGCCAATGGCTGGCAGGCCGAGCAAAAAGGAGAAGCGGGCAGCGTCTGCACGCTGGAGACCCACGAAAAGCCCGCCCATGATGGTTGAACCAGACCGCGAACACCCGGGAATCAGGGCGAGAGCTTGGCACAGGCCGATGAGCTGGATGGACCAGAAACCGAGGTCTTGCATGGTGCGCTCGCGTCGCCCCACGCGTTCGGCCAGTATCAAGAACAGCGCGAGGACGATCAAGCTTGTGGCGATGAGGGGGAGTTGGCGCGCCTCGGTCTCGATAAAGTCGCGTCCCCCGAGGCCGAGCACGGCAATGGGCACAGTGCCCACGGCAATGGACCACGCCATGCGGCAGTCAGGACTGTGGTTGAAGTTGCGGTGCACCACCCCTTGCAGCACGGCGACGACCAGTCTTTTGACATCGGCGGTGAAGTACGCGAATACGGCCGCGAGCGTTCCCAGTTGGATCACCGCAGAAAACGCCGCGCCTGGATCGTCCCAGCCGAGAAAGTGAGGCACTACTCGCAGGTGAGCTGTACTGCTGATGGGCAGGAATTCGGTCAGACCTTGGACTAGGCCTAAGATGAGTGCTTGTAGCCAGTGCATGGAGGGATTAAGCTAACCGTCGCCGCCCGCCCCGACAAGGACGGCACGCCCTTGACAAAAATGCGGGCCAGTGTGCAGAATACCCCCTGATTTTCACTACTAACAAGGAGACCTGTATGCCCGTTACTATTAAAGACGTCCAAACCATTCTCACCCAACCGGCCGGCTCCCGCTTGGTCATCGTCAAAATTATTACGTCGGACGACGGCCTGTACGGACTCGGTTGCGCGACCTTTACCCAGCGCTTCAACGCCGTGCATACGGCCATCGAACAGCATTTCAAGCCCTTCCTCATCGGCCGCGACGTGGATCGCATCGAAGAAACGTGGCAGCTGTTGATGGTCAACGGCTATTGGCGCAACGGCCCGGTGCTCAACAACGCCATCTCTGGCGTCGATCAGGCGCTGTGGGACATCAAGGGCAAGCGGGCGGGGATGCCGGTTTATCAGCTTTTGGGCGGCAAGTGCCGCGAGGGAGCTGCGGTGTACGGCCACGCGGGCGGCGATACGCCCGAGGCTGTCGTCGATAGCATCCGCCAGTTCCAAGAGCAAGGCTATCGCTACATCCGCTGCCAGATGGGCGGGTACGGCGGTAAGGCATCGACCTTGGTCAAGCCCGAGGGCGCGCCCGAAGGCGCGTATTACAACCGCAAAGAGTACATGCTGAACCACCTGCGGATGTTTGCGCACATCCGCGCAGAACTGGGCTTTGAGGTGGAACTGCTGCACGACATTCACGAGCGGCTGCACCCAATTGAGGCGGTGGGTTTTGCCAAGGATGTGGAGGAGTTCAAGCTGTTCTTCTTGGAGGACGCGCTCGCGCCCGAAGATATCGAGTGGTTCCGGCACATCCGCCAGCAGTGCGCGACGCCGCAGGCTATGGGCGAGCTGTTCAACCATCCGCACGAGTGGACGCCGCTCATCGAGGGACGGCTCATCGACTTCATGCGCATGCACGTCAGCCAGATGGGCGGAATCACGCCGGCGCGCAATGTGGCGGCTTTTGGGCAGATGTACGGGGTGCGCACGGCTTGGCACGGCCCAGGTGACACCTCGCCGGTGGGGCACGCGGCCAACCTGCACTTGGACTTGTGGGCACCTAACTTTGGGATCCAAGAGTGGTGCCGGTTTGCAGAGCACGTGTACGAGATGTTTCCGGGGCTGCCCGAGGTGCGCAACGGGTACATGTATCCGAGCGACGGGCCGGGATTGGGGATCGACATCGACGAGGATTTGGCAGCCAAGTATCCTTGTGCAGACGAGGTCATTGGGTGGACGCAGACGCGCTTGCCCGACGGTAGTCCGGCGCGGCCCTAAGATGAAAATCCTAGTTTCCAATCTCGGCAGTACCTCGTTTAAGTACAAGGTCTTTGCCATGCCCGAGGAGGTGGTTTTGGCGCGGGGCGGCATGGATCGGATCGGGGGCCAAGGCTCGGTCCACACCTTTGAGATCGGCGGGGCCGACGAGGTTGAGCAGGCCGTGGATCTGCCCGACCACGCCAGCGCGATTGACGAGGCCCTCGCGCGCTTGGCCGAGGGTGGGGTGTTGGGGTCTGTGGAGGAGTTGGATGCCGTGGGGTTTAAGGCTGTGCACGCGCGCGCTATTTCTGGGGTGGTCGAGCTCGATGAGGACGTCGTCGGGCGGATGGAGGACTTTTATCCGCTGGCTCCGGCGCACAATCCTGCGTACGTGGCGGCGATTCGGCAGTTTGCGAAGGTGGCTCCGAAGGCGCGGCGGGTTGGGTGCTTTGAGACGGCGTTCCACGGCGCAATGCCGCAGCGGCGCAAAATGTACGCCGTGCCCTACGCTTGGTATGAACAGTACGGCATCCAGCGCTATGGCTTCCACGGGGCCAGCCATCGCTATGCCGCCGAGAAAGTCGTGGAACTGACAGGGCGCGTCGATCTCAAACACGTCAACATGCACTTGGGCGGGTCCTCGTCGCTGTGCGCGGTAAAGGACGGAGTTTCGCAGGGGGCGTCGCATGGGCTTAGCCCGCAGAGTGGCCTGCCGCAGAACAACCGCATTGGCGATTTGGATCCGTACGCGCTGGACTTGGTGATGCGCAACGAGGGCCGACCGTGGGACGAGGTGTTGGCGCAGTGCGCTAACGAGGGCGGCTTGGTGGGGCTTTGCGGGTACGGCGATATGCGCGACATTGAAACGGGTGCGGCAAGCGGCGACGAGCGCTGTGCTTTGGCCATAGACGTGTTGGTGACGTCGGCGCGCGATTGGTTGGGGGCTTTTGTGGTGGAGATGGGTGGGCTGGACGCGATTAGCTTTACTGGTGGTATTGGCGAGTACTCGGCTGCTGTGCGCAGGCAGATTCTGCTCGACTTGGAATTTTTGGGGGTGGTGATGGATGCGGCTAAGAACGAGAGCGTTCAGGGCGAGGGCAGCCTGCACGCTGAGTCGAGCCGAGTGCCTATTTACGTGCTGCGCACTGACGAGGAATTGGTGGTGGCGCGGCAGACTTGTGAGTTTTTGAGAGCTATCCCCTAGCCTCCGTTCTATGAGGGAGGTGCAGGTGCGGTTAGGCGGTATTATTAGAGCGGCCTACTGGCTGGGCATGGCTATGTACCGCAAATATCCGCGCCGGTACTAACCGCGCTGCGCTTTTGTTGACAACCCCGACTTGACAAGACTTACTCTTTCCAGCAAATTTGTTGGCAACAATATCGTTGGCAACAATATCGTTGGGAAAAGAGATGTAATCATGATGCTCAGGAAGGCAGGGGGGAATTGGGTCGATGGGGATCAATTCTTTGACCGGGATGCCGAACTCGAAGCTCTCACCGAGCGGGTAAAAGACGGAACCCATACGCTACTGACCGCGCAACGGCGGATGGGCAAGACGAGCTTGGTTCGTGAGTTACTGCGTCGCCTAAAGGGCGAGGGATGCTTCGAGCCGATCTTTGTTGATCTGGAGGGTGCTCGCACTCCAGCAGACGCCATCGCCGAGATCGGGGTTCGGTCAAAGTCGGTGCAGGGCGTGGAGCACAAGCTCAAATCTTGGCTCGCCAACACTCTACGCGAAGCCGTCGGTCGAGTCGATACGCTAGCCGTTTCCGAGGTACAGGTGAAGTTGCGCGCCGGAATCGACGCTGGAAACTGGCAGCAAAAGGGCGACGAGGTCTTCGCGGCCTTGGCCGAAGATGACCGGCCGGTAGTGCTCGCTATCGACGAGTTGCCGATTCTCGTCAATCGCCTGCTCAAGGGGGACGACTACTTCATTACGCCAGAGCGAAAGCAGGCAGTGGACGAGTTCCTGAGTTGGCTGCGCAAGAACGGTCAAGAACATCGAAGTCGGGTCTGCCTGATTCTCTCCGGTAGCGTGAGCTTGGAGCCGATCCTGCAACAGGCCGGACTCAGCGCCCACGCGAACATCTTTTCTCCCTTCGATCTGAAGCCTTGGGATGATGAGACCGCCACCGCCTGTCTCATGGCGCTGGCGGCGACCTACGACCTCGATTTCTCTCCCGACATTTGCAAGAACATGTGCCGCCGGCTGCGGTGTCAGATTCCCCACCACGTGCAGCAGTTCTTCGATAATCTCTACGAACATCTGCGTCGGACCAACCGGCGGGAAGCCTCGCTAGAAGATGTAGATCGCGTGTACACTACCGAGATGCTGGGTGTTCGGGGCCAGATGGATCTAGAACACTACGAGAGCCGGTTGCGAATGGTTCTCGGGGACAAAAGTTATCCGGTTGCCTTAGATATATTGACTGAGGCCGCGGTCAATGATGGACTACTGCATAGCGATGCCATCAACCAATATTATGAGTACTTCCAAGCTGAATCCGACCCGGTCTCGATCAAGGACATTCTCAGTGTACTCGAACATGACGGCTATCTGGCGAGACAAGGGGAAGATTACCGGTTTGTATCGGGTCTGCTCGAAGCTTGGTGGCATGCTCGGCACGGCCGACACTTCGTGCCCATAGCCTGCCGCCAAGCCAAAACGAGGGGCTAAGCGATAGCCATGACCATTAGAAAGTCCAACCCAGGGTTTCTCACCGACGACGAACTGGTATCCTCGTTCTGTGTTCGGACGGGCGAGTTCGAATCAATTGTCGAGATGCTGCGCGAATGTACAGGAAGCGCCAACCCGCATCAGATCGTGATCGGCCCGCGCGGAAGCGGGAAAACGAGCCTGCTGCTGCGCGTTGCGGTCGAGGTGCAACGGGATATCGAATTACGGTCCGGGTTTTTTCCGATAGTCTTTGCCGAGGAGAGCTACGAAGTCTCCACCGCCGGAGAGTTCTGGTTGGTATGTCTGTCCCGCCTAGCCGACCAAGTGCCTCACAAGGAAGATGCTCCCGATCTGCACCGAACGTACGAAGACTTATGTACCATTCAGGACGACCAAATTCTTACTGAACGCTGTATAGGTGCTCTGCTCGACTTCTCGGATCGGGAGGGCAAGCGGCTCGTACTAATGGTCGAGAATCTAAATATGATGTTCAGAGACATGGCGGACCCAGACGCGGGCTGGCAGTTGCGCAAGATCCTCCAGAACGAGCCGCGGATTATCCTGCTCGCCAGCGCGACCAGTCGCTTCGACGAGATTGACCGCCCGGACCACGCCTTATACGACCTGTTCCGAGTATTGCTGCTGCGCCCGCTCAACACCAACGAATGCGCCGTGCTGTGGGAAGCGGTGGCCGGTAAATATCCTCCACCCGAGACTATTCGATCGCTGGAGATTCTCACCGGCGGTAGCCCGCGTCTAATCGCCATCGTGGCTCGCTTCGGCGCGGGGCGTTCCTTTCCCGAACTCATGGCCGAACTACTCGACCTCGTCGATGACCATACGGAGTACTTCAAGGGCCATATCGAATCACTCCCAGCGCAGGAGCGGCGAGTTTATCTCGTACTCGCCGATCTGTGGAAGCCAGCGACTACGAGGGAGATCGCGGCCCGCGCTCGGCTGGAGACGAGTAAGTGCAGTGCCCAACTCACCCGCCTCATCGAACGGGGCGTCGTTCAGGTTTCGGGTGGTACTGCTCGGCGCAAACAGTATTACCTGACCGAGCGCCTCTACAACATCTATTATCTGCTGCGGCGCTCCCGCGGACAGGATTCCCTGATTCAGGCACTTATTCAATTCATGGAGTCGTACTACTCTGGAACTGAACTGAAGGATATCGGTGTTCACATCGCCCGCGAGGCAGGAAATTTCGACGGGGAGATGAAATCGCTGGCCCAGATCGCACTTGTGCAGATGATAAGGTTGCCGTCACTAGCCGAACATCGCGAAGAACTACTTGCGATGATTCCCGAAGGTTTCACGGAGGTTTTCGAGCAGGGTTCTGTACCTTCCAATGTGGAGAGCAAGACGTCAGTCGGTGTGGAACAGCATCCCCGTCGGGGGGACCAAAGTAGCGAGGATGCGAACGAACAGGCTGAGTTTTTGGCCGCGAAGGAGATTTTCGATAAAGCGGTTGCTCTGACGAATCAGAACCGGCTGGAGGAAGCGCTGACTGCCTATGACGAAGTAGTGCGCCGATTCGGCGATAGTGAGACGCTGACTCTTCTCAAATCGGTTGCGACAGCTCTTGGCTCCAAAGGGGCCATACTCGGTGTGTTGAACCGGCCGAAGGAAGCGCTGGCCGCCTTCGGCGAGGTGGTGCGTCGGTTCGGCGACAGCGATGGGCCGGTCCTCCTCAAGTCAGTTGCGACAGCTCTTGTCTCCAAAGGGGTCATGCTCGGTGTGTCGAATCGTCGGGAGGAAGCGCTGACCACCTTCGACGAGGTGGTACGTCGGTTTGGCGACAGCGATGAGCCGGTCCTTCTCAAATTGATTGCGACAGCTCTCGTCTTCAAAGGGAACACACTCGACGACTTAGACCGGCTGGAGGAAGCGCTGGCCGCCTATGACGAGGTAGTGAACCGATTTGACGACAGTGATGTGCCAGACCTGCTCAAATCAGTTGCAAAGGCACTTGTCAGAAAAGGGTTCACACTCAGCGTCCTGAACCGGCCGGAGGACGCGCTAGCCTCCTTCGACGAGGTGGTGCGCCGATTCGGAGATAGAGAATCTCCTGCGTTTCGTAGGGCGACAGAGTACGCGCTTCTTATAAAAGCGGATCTTGAGTTGAAGTATCGGCGGTACGAAGTCGCCATTGAGGCGGCAGGTCGGCTACTTGATATATGCCACATGGAATCGTCGGAGAATCGATGCTCGGCTCACCTAATCAGGGCAAAGGCGACTCTTGCAAGCGGGGACTTATCCACGAGCGAGCGAGACATCACGGCGGTCTTGACGATTCTCCCATATCTCGACTCTCTTTCGAAGGGGGGTCTTGAAGTGCTGATGATGTTCAGCATCAAGGTCGGGCCAGAGCGCATGGTCGAGCTTATTCAGGCGTCGCCGTCGGTAAACCTTCTGTTGCCGCTTACGACGGCTTTGGAGCAGGAACTCGGTCGCGAGCCCCGGGTAGCGCTTGAGGTCGCGGAAGTTGCTGAAGACATCCGGCGGGATCTGGCGAAACTGAGGGAAACGCAGAGTGATGGCGTCGAGTAACTAGGACGAAGGAAGTGCGCTTGTAAAGGTAGCCGCGAATTGGAAAGTCCACTTCCGGCTTTGTCGAATACCGCGTTCTGTAGGCGACATCACGGTGCGCGACCGCAATTGAGCTGTAGCTGCTGATAGCTGCGCTGAGTATTACATAACAACAACGATAGAATCCTATGGAGGAGTAACCCTATGTTTGGAAAAATCTGCAATCCGTCCGGCGAAGTACTGGACTACACCTTTCACGCTGGCACGGAGGGATCGCGGCACATCGCCGTCTTGGGGCACGGCGTGACCGGCAACAAGGACCGCCCCTTTGTCGTAGCGCTCGCCGAGGGATTAGCTTCCGCTGGCATCCACGCGCTGCGCTTTTCTTTCGCCGGCAACGGCGCGTCCGAGGGCCGCTTTGCCGACGCGACTGTATCCAAAGAAGTCGAAGACCTCGGCGCAGTGTTCGACGCCTTGGACGGCTACTCGGTATGCTATGTCGGCCACAGCATGGGTGGGGCGGTCGGCGTCTTGCGCGCCAGCCGCGATGAGCGCATTCACCTCCTCGTCTCCTTGGC